>NTKP01000048.1 GCA_002457365.1 Rhodothermaeota bacterium MED-G12 | reverse complement strand
AAAGTTGGGATGAATCCAAAGTAGAACTAGGGGGAATGTATGAGCGCACCAACCGACCAGAGAAAGCATTCCTAGAATACATGGGGCTTATTAGAAATCAACCCTGGAATGATTCTCCCTATGTATTCGCCGCGCGAGTTCAATTAAACCAAAATAATTTTGACGCTGCAGAACCACTACTAGAACAGGCCTATTCCATACAACCCAAGGATGCCTACACTACCAAGATGCTAGGGGCCATTATGGTACAAAAAGGCGATTTGCAGCGCGGTATTTCCTTACTTTTAGAATCTAGAGCGCTTTCTCCTAGTGATCCTCAAATGCTCTATAATTTATCTGGAGCCTACGGATTAAATAAGAATTACCAGCAAGCCATGGAGATTGCTGAGGAAGTGATCGCAATAAACCCTAATTTTCCGGGTATACAACAATGGAAGGCACAACTCCAACGGGCCTTGAATTAAAAAAATATATGGTATGGCATTAATGGTTTCCGTCTCGGGTATTCGAGGCATATTTGGTTCTGATTTAACCCCTGAAAATTTAAGTCGTTTTACCGCGGCCTACGGTAGCTGGTTACAAGGTGGCACGGTGGTCGTAGGTCGAGATTCTCGAATCTCTGGGAAAATATGTGAGGATATTGTGGTTGCCACGCTTCGAAGCGTGGGATGCAAGGTGATCCGAGTGGGTATTGTCCCCACCCCAACGGTTGCTATGGGGGTCCTCAAGCATAAAGCCCAAGGTGGAATTATCATTTCTGCTAGTCATAATCCAGGGGAATGGAACGCCCTCAAACTACTAAATAGCAAAAGTGAATTCTTAGATGCCGACCAAGGCAACGCCGTAATGGAACTGGCTGATAAGGGAGCGTTTTCCTATGTAGATGCCTTTCATTTAGGCGAAGAAATAGAGGACACTACCCTACTAGATTACCATATAGATACGATTTTAGCCCTTCCCTTCATCGATGCCGATCGCATTGCAAGCAAAAACTTTAAGGTTGCCGTAGATGCCGTCAATGGAGCTGGCTCCTACGCAATTCCAGCCCTATTAGAACGACTTGGGGCTAGGGTTTCAGCTATCCACTGTACACCAAATGGTCATTTTCCACACAACCCAGAACCCCTACCTGAGCACTTGGGAGAAATTTGTGAATTGGTAAAAAAAGAGCAGGCCGACTTAGGTGTAGTTACCGATCCTGATGCCGATCGCCTCGCGTTGGTTGACGATAAAGGTCGCTTGTTTGGAGAAGAATATACGCAAGCAACAGCGTTCGATTTTATCCTATCAAAAAACCCAGGCCCTTCCGCAACCAACCTATCCTCCTCACGCATTTGTGACGAAGTTGCCGCCAAGTATGGCCAGAAGTGCCACCGATCGGCCGTTGGCGAAATAAATGTGGTCAAAAAAATGCAAGAAGTGGGTGCGGTTATTGGAGGAGAGGGTAACGGTGGGGTTATTTTACCTGACCTGCATTATGGCCGAGATGCCTTAGTTGGGGTTGCTATCACCCTTCAATTACTCGCCGAACGCGATCTCAGCGCCTCCGAATATCGGGACAGTTGGCCTACCTTTCACATGAGTAAAAATAAGATTCAACTAGATCAACTCGGAGCCCAAGCTTCCGAGGTGTTGTCCATGATTCAGGATCATTACGCCGATCTAAAGCCCGACACCACCGATGGGGTCAAAGTGAATTTTGAGGAAGGGTGGGTTCATCTTCGCCCTTCGAATACCGAACCTATTGTCCGGATTTACGCCGAGGGACCTAGTGTAGAAGCTGCCCATGCTTTTGCCAAACGAATTAAACATCAAATTGCCTCACGTTTTGGGGTTCTTTTGCTGGTTTTATGGGCATTTGTTGGCCTGTCATGCGCCCAAAAAAATGAACCCATCTCGAGTCAAGATTCTTATGAAAGCTCTCGTGCTCAAACAGCACAAAGCCTTAGCGTTGATTCAGCGTCTATGGAGGCCACTCTGGATACCCTAACCAGTAGGACTGAGCAACAACAAACACAACAACAGGATTGGGTATATACCGAGCAGGATGTGGCCATATTCCATGAAGTTATGATGCAATTTAGCCCAAACGAAAACGAGGGAGTTGCCGAGCTAATTCCAAAAATTGGTCGCTTTTTCGAGGGACAACCTTATGTCGCGCATGCGCTGGAGGTAACCGATCAAGAGCAGCTAATTATCAATTTACGGGAGCTCGATTGCACCACATATGCCGAACACCTACTGGCTTTATCCAGAACGCTAAAATCCGAGACGAAAAGCTTTGAACATTACGCAAAAGAGTTGGAAGCTATTCGATATAGAGACGGTAAAAGAGGAGCCTATACAAGTCGACTTCACTACTTTAGTGAGTGGATTTATGATAACGCCGCATCTGGTTTGGTAGAAACCCCAGCCGATCAATTTGGCGCTCCATACCCGAATCGTCTTGGGTTTATGTCCGAGCATCCCGATGCGTATAAACATTTGGCAAGCAATCCAAGCTATGTGGTGCAAATTCAACACATCGAGCAGGAGCTATCCAGAAAACGCTATGCCTACATTCCTAAGGAGGATTATGCGGCCATGGAGGCACAGCTTAACGAGGGAGACATAGTAGGCTTCACCACCGATATTTCAGGGCTAGATGTCTCACATGTTGGGATTGTTGTTCAGGTTAAGGGGAAATTTCACCTCATGCATGCCTCTCAGACCAACCAGAAAGTAGAGGTTTCCAAAGAACCCTTATCCTATTTTTTACGCCCAGCATCCAAACACACCGGCATTATGGTCGCTAGGCCAACCGACGTATAATCAACCGAACTATCATGTCCACTCCCCTCTTATTGAATTGGAAAGAAGTAGAAAATCGCGCTGTAAATGGCAATCCAGAGCCCCCAAAGCGCATTGAAAAGTCCCAGGAACAGTGGAAAGCGGCCTTGGGTGATGACGTGTTTGCCATTACCCGGTTAAAGGGCACCGAGCGACCATGGTCGAGTGAACTATGCAGCAAATTTGAACCCGGCCTCTACGCTTGTGCTTGCTGTCAAACCCAATTATTTGATGCCAGCGAAAAATTCGAAAGCCATTCTGGTTGGCCCTCTTTTACCCAACCAGTTCAAGACAATTTGGTTGGCTACCTTGCCGATTCTTCCCACGGGATGATGCGCATCGAAATCGTGTGTAATTGCTGTGAAGCCCACCTAGGGCATGTTTTCCCTGATGGCCCCGCGCCCACTGGTCTTCGATTTTGTGTGAATGCGTTGAGTTTAGAAAAGGTATAAACCAAGGGCTAGCGCTTGTTTAGTAGTGTTTGTTGGCTAGTTTTTCCTTAGCCTCTACCAAGGAAATTTCAAATCCTTGGCCTCATAGGTTTTATTGCGAATCTGATAATTAGATTGGGATGGCGCCTTTTTTTGGAGTGGATCGTTACCAAAAAGTCTAAACAACAATGCAATTGGGCTAATAAAAAGCCAATATACTGCGCCTAATACCACCGGATTCACCACCAAGCTAAGCACAAAGGCAAGCCGGTACCAAAGCCATACAATCCGGTTTCCCACACTGGGAAGCGCAATGAACAACCCACCCAAACCAATGGCTGCATACTCTAACCACTGGAGTTCTAAAAACCAGGCTATGCCCCAGAAACCCACTACCATGACTAACTGAGTCTTAGGAGTCATGGGATCATTCTGTAGCTCGTTAAGGCTTTTTTGAATCACTGGTACCTGACCTTAGAATAATGTGTAGATAAATGGGGCAATAGAAGATCCTCCACCAACAACAATTAAGGCACCTAGAAGTACCAATACAACAATCACAGGAGCCAACCAGATTTTCTTGCGCTCCTTCATAAATCCCCATAAATCTTTTAATAATTCCATGCTGTGTGTCTTTAAATTAGCTTAATCTTTTTCAAACATTCGTTTTTTGACCCACTTGGGTTGCTCTGATTTAAGTAAAACATACTCATCCAAGACCAAAACATCCATTTCTGTATCCATAAAACACTCATAGGCATCGGCTGGGCTACATACAATGGGTTCTCCGCGAACATTGAAAGAGGTGTTTATAAGCATTCCAAGACCCGTTTTGTCTTTAAATGCCTGCAAAAGAGATGCATAATCAGGATTAAATTCAAGGTGTACCGTCTGCACACGAGCCGAGAAATCAATATGTGTGATAGCAGGAACATCCGAACGTTCGAATCCTAATTTTTCCCGCAAACTAAATGAATGGAACCCTTCGGGCAGTTCATACCTGTGCTCTTCGGAAACCGGGTAAACCAATAACATATACGGCGAGGGGTGTTCTAAACCAAAATATTCTTGAGCGTCTTCCCAAAGTACAGAGGGAGCAAAGGGACGAAACGATTCGCGATATTTTATTTTTAGGTTTAATTTCCTTTGCATGTCAGTACGCCGCGGATCAGCAACAATACTTCTTGCTCCAAGTGCTCGAGGTCCAAACTCCATTCGACCTTGAAACCAACCAACCACCGCACCTTGGTGTAGATGCTCAGCTACTACTTCGAAAAGATCTGGTCGTGGGTATTGGGTATATACCCCAGCATACGGTTTTAATGCCTTTCTAATGGCATCGGTGCTGAATGAAGGCCCAAGATAAGCTCCATGCATTTCGTCCATAGCTATTGTAGAAAAACTAGTTTGCTCCGATGTTCGAGTTTGTTCTGATGTTTGAGTTTTTAAGGATTCCCGCTTAGGTCTACGTTTTCCATCAAAACTTAGATAATAAGCGGCCAATGCGGCTCCCAGTGCTCCTCCAGCATCACCTGCAGCGGGTTGAATGTATAGGTCCGAAAACAGATTTTCTCGGCGCAGCTGACCATTAGCGACACAATTTAGAGCAACTCCACCCGCCATACATAAATAGTCCGAACCAGTAATTTCTTGGGCATGACGAGCCATTTTAATGACGACTTCTTCGGTTACTTCTTGTATTGCCAGGGCCAAATCAGCCTGCTCAGGACTTAAATCCCGTTCATCTTGCCGACGTGGAATCCCAAACAAAGCTTCCCACTTTTTATCTGGCACCATTCGAAGTCCCGTGGTATAGCTAAAATATGATTCATTCAACCAAATAGAACCGTCCTCATATAGGTGAATTAAATGCTGGTAGATTTTTTGTTTAAATTCCGCTACCCGATTACTGCCATGAACCCCATAAGGTGCCAAACCCATTAATTTGTATTCCCCAGAATTAACTTTGAAGCCTAAAAAATAAGTGAAAGCCGAATACAAAAGTCCAAGTGAATGGGGAAAATTTAATTCTTTAATAAGCGTAATATTGGTCCCGGAACCTTTGCTAATCGATGCCGTTGCCCACTCACCTACTCCATCAATAGTCAATATCGCAGCCTCTTCAAAGGGCGATGGATAAAATGCACTCGCTGCATGCGAAAGATGATGCTCAGGAAATAGTAAGGGTATTTTTTTCACCCCTTCAAATCCCATTTCGGTTAACGATTGCCGTATCATTCGCTTGAGAAACATTTTTTCTTTTAACCATACCGGCATTGCTGCTATAAACGAGCGAATACCACGAGGTGCGTAGGAAAGGTAACTTTCTAAGAGTCTCTCTAGTTTTAAAAAGGGTTTATCGTAAAAGACAATAACATCAACCTGCTGCAATGAGTAACCAGATTCATCGAGCACATATTGTATGGCGTGGCTTGGAAAGCCTGAGTCTTGTTTCTTGCGGGTGAAACGCTCTTCTTGGGCGGCGGCAATAATCGTCCCATCCTCCAAAAATGCAGCAGCCGAATCGTGATAAAAGGCGGATATACCTAAAATATTCATGCACCTAAGATAGGATTTCAGTCTTAATAAAACATAGTATCCCTGCTTGTTTTTAACGGACAGCATTTTTAATCGACAACGGCATTTTGTACTTTTAAATAACCTTTTATTTCCTAGACTATGATTATTTCGATGACCGGGTTCGGGCGCGGAGAAGCCAGCGCACATGGGGTGACAGCCATGGTAGAACTCAAGACCTTAAATTCTCGCTACCTCGATGTAAGCGTACGATTACCGCAGCAATTCCAAGACAAGGAACTGCAGTTTAAAGAAGTGTTGGCTCAGCACATCTCCCGCGGAAAAATCAACGTTAGTATGTACTTAGATGACAAAGAATTTCAGCGCCAGGCACCTGTTGTGGACGCTCAAAAATTGGCTAACTATGTTCAGATTCTTCGTGAAATTCAAACAACCATTGGTTTAGAGGGGCCGTTAGAGCTCAATCAACTACTCAACTTTAACGATCTGATCACCCAGCCCGAACCGGTACAAGACCCCGAACATGACAAACTTTGTTGGTCCCTCATTCAGCAAGCTAATGCTATTGCCATTGAAAAGTTAATGGACATGAAGCGGCAAGAAGGAGCCCAATTAGAAGCAGATATAAGCAGTCGAATATCAGGTATTCAAGAAGCCATTATTCACATTCAACAGACAACCGATGGCCGTGCTGAAGACCTAAAAAAGAGATTACAAGAACGCATTTCAACCCTCTTAGATGATGAAAAAATAGATGCAGATCGGTTAGAAATGGAGGTAGCTTTAATGGCTGATAAAATGGATATCACCGAAGAAACGGTTCGCTTAGCTGCTCATTTAAAGTTCTTTATGGAGGCTATTCACTCTGAAGAGCATGCAGGTCGTCGATTAAACTTCTTGACCCAAGAAATAAATCGAGAGCTCAATACTATCGGATCTAAGGCCAACGACTCCGGCATAGCCCATGAGGTAGTGAAAGCCAAGGAAATGTTAGAACAAATCAGAGAACAAGTCCAAAATATCGAGTAATGCAGCCTCTCACAATATTGCTCGCAGCCCCCAGTGGGACTGGTAAATCTACCATGGCCAAGCGATTATTTGATGACTTTCCTCAACTAAAATTCAGTGTTTCTGCGACTACCAGAGCTCCCCGAAAAGGGGAATCTCATGGGGTTGACTACTACTTTTTGAGCATGGAGTCATTCCAGCAAAAAATAGATGATGGAGACTTTATTGAATGGGAAGAGTTTTATGGTGGAACTCGATACGGAACATTACGTTCAGAACTTGTAAAAAATACAGAAAAAGGATATTTTACTTTGCTCGATGTGGATGTAAAAGGTGCCGTACGCTTGAAGTCACTATTCGATGAATATTGTTTGGCTTTGTTCTTGCGACCTCCATCACTCGAAACCTTGGAAGAGCGACTTAGAAATCGCAATACCGATAGTGAAACTTCTCTAAAGCTCCGACTCGAACGAGCAGAAGAAGAACTTGGGTATGCAGGTCAATTTGATCATATAATAACAAACGATGATTTAGAACGGGCCTACAGCGAACTAAAAGAAACCGTTCAAACCTTCATGAATTCATATTAAATCTATGCCGATTAAAACACTCGATATCGAACACCTAAAAGAAGTAACCGGAAATAAGTACGAACTCATGGTTATTTTGGGTAAACGAGCCCGTCAGATCGCAGCTCAAGAAAAACTCGAATTAGACGAAAAGCTACAATACTTTGAAGGCTTTGAGGATGACGATGAATTTTCTTTTAACGAAGAACAAGAGCAAATTTCTAAGGCATTCGAAAAGCTACCACATGCTACTCGCCGAGCTATCAGCGAGATGGAAGACGACGCGATTTATTACCGCAGACCTGAAGTAGAGTAACATATGCTCTCCGGGAAACACATCCTTCTCGGGGTGACCGGAGGTATAGCGGCGTATAAAGCGGCGTACTTGGTACGTGCTCTGCAAAAAAAAGGTGCCCTTGTGCGGGTAATTATGAGTCCCGCTGCTACCAGGTTTATAGGAGAAGAAACCTTTTCTGCTCTAACGGGTCACGAAGTGGGGGTACACACCTTTGTGCAAGACGATACCCACAAGACATCAACAATAGGTGATAGATCGTCTGATGATGGCATCACTGAACTGGTCCATAATCCTTGGACACGCCACATTCAGTGGGGCGAATGGGCAGACTTGTTTGTAATAGCTCCATGCACAGCCAATACCATTGCAAAAATTACCCACGGCAATTCCGATAATTTACTCACCGCTGCTGTACTGGCTTCTCGGGCCCCCTTATTGATCTGCCCTACTATGGATGGGGAGATGATGAATGCCCCAGCTACTGCACACAATCTAGAACTCCTTAAAAGTCGCGGTTTTCATCTTCTAGAACCCGAGGAAGGATACTTGGCCAGCGGGCTCACCGGCAAGGGGCGATTACCTGAGCCCGATGATATTGTAGCGCACATTGAAACACTATTGGATGCAAAAAAAGGACCTCTTTACGGGAAGAAAGTGGTTGTCACGGCAGGTCCTACCCGTGAACATATTGACCCGGTCCGGTTTATATCCAACCCAAGTTCGGGCAAAATGGGGCTCGCAATGGCAAAAGCAGCCCACCGATTAGGAGGGCACGTCCATTTGGTGCATGGACCTATTTCATTGTCTATTCCAGAGGGTATTCACTGCTATAGTGTAGTATCCGCTCAGGATATGTTTGAACAAGTGAAAGCACTTCATCCAGCCGACCTTTTCATTAAAGCAGCAGCGGTATCAGATTTTAGACCCATCACTCAACACGATCACAAAGTCAAAAAAACACAAGGAGAGTCCCACATTTCCTTAGCGTCTACCCCAGACATTCTTCAATGGATTGGTAATCATAAACCACCGCACACCATAAGCATTGGCTTTGCAATGGAAACCACTGATTTACTAGAACAAGCCAGAGCCAAACGAACTAAGAAAAATGCCGACTGGATTGTAGCCAATTATATCGGGACTCAGCAACAAGGCTTCGCAAGTGACTACAACAAAGTGACCTTAGTTGGAGATGGTGTAGAGGAATCGTTCGAAGGACCTAAAGATGACTTGGCTATGAGTCTACTGCGTAGTATATTTTTGAGCTAATCTACCTCTTATGAATAAAAAAGTAGTCCTCGTTCTTCTCCTTACGTTTGCTTGTCTTAGCACTGCTTATTTACTCATTTCCACCCCCGCCACCACTCCTATGCGTATTACATCGCAAGAGCACTTGGACGAATTAATCCAGCAAGGGCTTCAAGAACAAGGTATCGCAAACAACCATTACCGAGTCTACACGGCCGTTCAGGATTCCCTTTTTACCCGTAAAGTGTATCAAATTGACACCCCTCCAGGATTTTCAAAGACAACCCTGCACTATGAATTACACAGGCTGTTGGCAAATTATGGGGTTCAACTACCTGGAAAAGTCCTCTTCCCTGAACAAGATGTGCATCTTTATGTTACCGCAAATGGTACCGTACACCGCACCTTACGAGTCCGAACCAATCCTGATTTAATCCCTTCCCCAGATTCTACCCGTACCAATCAGCCTAGCTCAACAGATTTATGAAAGATCGAAGCGGTCTACTTAAACGATTAGAACTCAAAGAATATCCACAACCTGAAGTTTGGTCTCTTCGCCACCCAATACTTTTGTGCCACGGATTTGGAGCCATTGGGTCTTTAGTAAAACCCTCGCCATTGCACGATCCTTGCATGTGGATGCGAGAACATGGACTTTGGGCCTTTGCCCCCAACATAGTCCCCTATGCTCCGATTGAAGTCCGAGCTCGAAGTTGGGCACGCATCATCACCGAACTGAGCCAGCGGCATTCAATAGCAAAGTTCAACGTAATTGCCCACAGTATGGGTGGGTTAGATATGAGATACGCCCTTGCACATTTAGGCATAGAAGAAAAAATCGCTTCACTAACCACTATTGCCACTCCTCATAAAGGGACCTATCTGGCTGATTTTGTTCGAAGCACTCCAGAAGTGCTATCCGAACGCATTGGAGATATAGTGGACTGGTTTGCAGATAATGTGTACATCAAAGAGCGTAACGATGCTTTTGGTTCGGTAGAACAATTGACTCGCACCTATGTGCAAGAACACTTCAATCCAAGCACTTCCGAACCTACTAATATTCCACTTTTCTCCTATTCCGCAGCGGTGGGGAAAGGCACTAACGACCCTTTGAATCCCGTCTTCCTCTTCCAAAACAATCTAATCCACGAAAAAGAAGGTCCTAACGATTCCTTTGTCTCGGTTGAAAGTGCGAAATGGGGAGAGCATTTAGGAACCATTCGCCTATCCCATTTAAACCAGATTAATGTTCAGGTAGGAACCAAAGAAGCAAAAAAGAGATACCTAGAATTTTGGACGGGCTTAGTCCAGCAGCTTAAAAGCCGCGGGCTTTAACTCTTTTTTTTAAAGGAGTATGAAATAAAATGAAGCTGCTAGCAGGTTCATATAAATAATCCATAGCTAAGGTTCAGGACTCTAAGCTCTTTTTCATTTCGTTGAGCAAGCCATAATCGGTTAAATCATACTGAATAGGTGTGACTGCTGCGTAGCCCTGATTAAGCAACTGTATATCTGCGTCCGGCGAGGTATCCAATAATTCAAATTTACCTGTTAACCAGTAATACGGTCGTTCTAACGGATCTTTGCGCCCTTCGTACTCCTCAACATACCGAGAATCAGCCATTTTTGACCACTTAAGCCCCTTAAATGGACCCGATGGGGCATTTATATTGAGGGTCACCCCTTTTGGCAAACCTTTTTTTAGTACGTGACTAATCATTAAACGAGCTGCTGCCATGCATCCACTTAGGTCTGCGTCACTGTTGTAATCTGTGCACGAAACGGCGATAGATGGATAGCCTAAGACAGTGCCCTCTGTTGCAGCGCTTACGGTACCAGAATACAACAAGTTAATACCCGCATTGCTCCCATGATTAATTCCACTCAGCACCAAATCAGGCTTTTCCTCCAAAAGTTGATCATGAGCCAATTTTACACAATCCGCAGGGGTCCCTGTTACTGAAAAGCCCTCAATATCATCCACCACTTTTATCCGATTCGCTCGTAATGGGTCATGAATGGTAACGGCATGTCCAACCGCACTTTGCTCTCTATCTGGAGCTACCACCACTACCCGCCCAAACTCTGCGGCCACTCGCGCGAGTGCTTGAATCCCTTTTGAAAAAAATCCATCGTCATTGGAGACTAATATATAAGGTGTATTTTTAGGCATATTGCTCATTTTCATTAGGGAAATCTTTGTTTTTGACATCTTCAACGTACTGTTGAACGGCCTGAGTCATCACCGATTCTACATCGGCATAACGTCGTAAAAAGCGAGGAGAAAAATTCTTATTCATCCCCAACATATCGTGCACCACCAATACCTGACCGTCACACTCTTGCCCGGCACCTATACCAATAGTGGGTATGTGTAGTTGCTTGGTTACCTGAGCCGCAAGGGTCGATGGAATTTTTTCTAGTACCAAAGCAAAAACACCGGCTTCTTGTAATTTCTGTGCATCCTCGAGCAATTGATCGGCCTCTGCCTGCTCTTTGGCTCGGACTTTATACGTGCCGAACTGATAAATAGATTGAGGAGTTAAACCCAGGTGTCCCATGACTGGAATTCCCGCATCTACAATTTTTTTAACGGTGTCTGTGATACTTCGGCCCCCTTCTAGTTTTACCGCATGCGCACCGGCCTCTTTCATGAGACGGCCCGCATTTGTGAGAGCCTCTTTAGGAGTAACTTGATAACTCATAAATGGCATATCAGCGATAACCAATGCTCTATCCACCCCTCGAACCACACATTGAGTATGATAGATCATGTGATCCAAAGTAATAGGAACAGTGGTTTCATTTCCTGCCATCACATTCGAAGCGGAATCCCCAACAAGTAGTACATCGATACCTGCGGCATCAATTATTCTAGCCATAGTAAAATCATAGGCAGTAAGCATAGAAATCTTCTCTCCCTTCTGTTTCATTTCAACCACCGTTTGGGTGGTTACTTTGACCGGATTGGGTATGGAGTGTCCGGGAGTGGTTTCGCCGCTATTACTTGTTTGAGTGCTCATAACAATAAGGGTAGGTTACAATAAGGGTAGATTATTCGCCTGTTTTCTCGACCAGGGCAGCTGAGGCCTCTAGCTCACAACAAATTTGCCCATCAACCGTAGCTTTACCTTTCATGGTAACAAAATTACGTCGCATATTGCCTAACTCGACCTCAAGAACCAATTGATCACCAGGAACTACTTGACGACGAAATTTACAGTTATTAATTCCAGTAAAGACCATTAAACTCTTGGCTGGGTCATCCACTTTTTCGGTCATCAATAAAATAGCTCCCGCTTGCGCCAAAGCCTCCACCTGTAAGACCCCAGGCATAATAGGTTGACCTGGAAAGTGACCGTTAAAAAACTCTTCATTAACCGTCACATTTTTGTAGGCTTTAATAGAATTTTCGGTTTTTTCAACCACACGATCTACCAAAAGGAAAGGATAGCGATGGGGGATAATTTTTTTTATGTCTTCAATAGTCATCTTACTCCTCAATTTTTAAACATAGTTATTAAGCAACAACTCCAAGATAAATGTACGATATTCCGCCGGTGAGCGAAATAGCTTTACGGGATGCAAACATGTTAGACTCATCCATTAAGCTCAAAAATTTATCACCTGCGGGAAAAGCCGCACTCGTTTTAGGCAAATAAGTATACGCATCCCGATTCCCACTAAGCCAGCCACCCACTGTCGGCATAATGTGCTGGGAATAAAGCTCATAAGGAAACTTCATTAACCCTTTAGGCTGACCAAACTCTAAGACAACCACCTTCCCTCCCGGTTTTACTACTCGAGCCATTTCTCGAAGGGCTTGTACAGGGTCATCTACGTTTCGTATTCCAAATGAAATACTTACCAGATCAAATCGATTATCTTCATAGGGTAAATCCATGGCATCGGCCACTTCAAAATCAATCTCCAAACCTTCCTTTTTAGCCTTATCGGGGGCAGGCTCAATCATTGGCGCACAAAAATCTGTTCCTAATACATACCCTTCTGGTCCGACCGCCTTCTTAAATGCAATAGCTAAATCACCCGTACCCGTAGCGCAATCCAGCACACTTTGCCCTCTAGCAACACCAGATTCAGCAATCGTCCGGTCCCTCCACACATGATGAATACCAAAAGAAAGCACCGTATTCACCCGATCATAATCGGAAGCAATAT
>NTKP01000047.1 GCA_002457365.1 Rhodothermaeota bacterium MED-G12 | reverse complement strand
TTCGGGTTGTTTGATTAGTTGGTGACGATACTCCTGGAATTTTTCGTCCACATATCGACATATGTTGAGCATATTCTCCTCTTCATGATCCTCAACCATGAGCGGGTACTGCTTACCTAGTATGGATATTTTAAGTGATTTCACAATAGTCCATTCAACAAGTTAGTTGCTTTCTAAGTGACGGTCAATTTTATGGATCATAGAAGTAATTTGCTGGCGCATTGCTAAGCGTTCAGATTCGCTGATTGCTGAGAAAATATCCGTTTGTTTTCCACGCTCTTCTTCGAGTTTCTTGATGAGATGAAGCTGTTCTCTTTTAGCTTCTTTCAGTTGTTTTTTGAGCAGGTCTACCTCGGTGTATACTTCTTCTAATAGTTCTTTAAAGCGTTCAGTATGTTCGGACGTTACGTTCATAGAATTATGATCTTAATTCTATAGTATACTTCTTATTTAATGATCTTACAACCTTATCAATTATAGGCTCTATATCGCTGATATTCAATGTCTTATTTGGGTCCAAAAAGTACAATCGGTAAGCAATACTCTTTTTATTCTTGGGTATATTTTCACCTTCATACACATCAAAAATACGGATCTTATTAAGTAGCTTTGTCCCCATTTGACTAATTTCAGCCTCAATGGTACCCGCAGCGATTTCCTTGTCCATAACCAATGCGATATCGTATTCGATACCAGGGTACTTTGGAATTTTTGAGAATGTAGGTACTCCTACTTCCCGCCGCACCTCGTGAATCAATTGAACGTTGAACTCTGCGAAGTAAACGGCCTCGTCTAATTCATAAATAGTTTGAAGAGATTTATTTACTTGGGATAGATTACCTATGTAATGCTTGCCTATGTAATATTGTAGACTGTTGTATCCATCTAACTTTTCTTTAATTTTATGATCTAGTCCCAGTGAAACCCATAAGGATTGGACCGATGATTTTAGATCCATAAAAGTATACTTCGACGAAGGGCTTTGCCAGTGGTCCTCTTGTTTTTGCCCAGCTAGACCAATTAAAACGTGCGTTTGTTCTCCAATGCCTTTGTGAAAAGTACCCTGTTCATCATTGAAAAACACATTGCCTAGTTCAAAAAACCGCAAGCCCTTTGCGTTCCGGTTTTTATTATACGAACTCGCTTTTAAGAATCCTGGAAGCAAAGACGGCCGTAGTGTGGTCATATCTTTGGTAAGCGGATTTAATGTGGCAATCATTTGATCAAGATCACCAAATTGAGAGGCCTCAGCTTCCGATATTAATGAGTTTGAGTAAATTTCATTGAACCCTAAACCGACAAGGGTTTCAATAATTTTTTGTTTGTCTAATTCCCAATCAGAAAATGGACTGGATGATAGGTTAATACCGTTGGTGGGCGAAGGAATATTGTTATAATCGTATAGTCTACCAATTTCTTCAATTAGATCAATTTCACGTTCAATGTCGGGTCTAAAGCTAGGGATATGACACTCAATCATTCCAGAACCACTTCGTTTACTTGTAATTTCCAATCTGTTTAGCTGGTTGATGATCCATTCTTCGCCGATTTCGACCCCTAAAATTTGATAAACACGGGACACTCTGAGTGATAATTCCAAGCTTTTCTTGGGTATAGGGTGTAGGTCAATAGTTTCGGTAATAAGTGCTTCGGGGATCATTTCTTTAATCAGATCAGCCGCTCGAATGGCCGCAGTAAGTTGGATATTGGAATCTATACCGCGTTCAAACCTATAGGAAGCGTCTGTCTGTAGGCTGAGTTGCTTGGAACATTTTCTGATGGTACTTGGATCGAAGTAGGCGCTTTCCAGTACAATAGTGATTGTTGATTCGCTTACCTCTGAGTTTTCACCGCCCATGATACCAGCTATGGCAACCGCTTGCTCATCGTCACAGATAAACAGACTTCCGCCTGGTACCTTCCTTGTAACCCCATCCAAAGTGGTAAAGTCATAGGGTTCCGCAAAGCTTTTAACGTGAATAGAAGAACCTTTTAAGTTGTTTGCATCAAATGCATGCAACGGCTGTCCCCATTCATACATAACATAATTTGTCACGTCGACGATATTGTTTATGGAACGAAGACCAATTGCTTCTAATCTATTTTTCAACCAAGCAGGGGATGGGGATACTTGAATGTTTTCCATCACAACGCCCACATAGCGGCTACATTTTTGAGGGTCTTCAATCGATATCGTGACGTTCGTGCCTTGGTTAGCTACCTGGTCAGGTATAGTTACAGTGGGGACGGTAAGAGGAGTACCCCATTTTGCGGAAAGATCACGGGCCACTCCGATGTGTGAGGTTGCATCTGGGCGGTTAGGTGTTATCGCGATTTCAATTACGCTATCCTGATAACTACTAATAAGTTCACTCAATGGGATTCCTGGGGTTGTGTCTGAGGGGAGTACCATAATACCTGCATGATCATCGGAAATACCCAGTTCATCTTCGGCACAAATCATACCTTCTGAAACAACACCACGTAATTTTGTTTTTTTAATTTTTATTGAACGCCCTTGTTCATCTTTAATTGGAAGGGTAGAATTAACGGGTGCCACAGGTACTTTTTGACCAGTTGCGACATTATTAGCTCCACATACAATTTGTAACTCCTTATCTCCGTCAAACACCATACATATGGATAGACGATCAGCATCTGGATGAGGAGTAACAGCACGAATTTCACCAACAATAATTTGATCTAATGACGCACCAAGATGTTGAGTTTCTTCTTCTTCAAGACCAATTAACGTAAGTGTATCGGCAGTCTCTTGGACGTTTTCGGGAAGGGATACATATTCTTTTAACCAGTTATAGGATAATTTCATAAAGGCGTAATCAATAGAGTGTTCGGCAATACGAGTGTTTAGGTATTTGTAGTCATCTTAGATGACTTGATCATTAGATGAATTGATGAAGAAATCGAATATCATTTTCATAAAAAGTACGAATGTCATCTATCCCATATTTCAAAATAGCAATACGTTCGACGCCCATACCCCAAGCAAAGCCAGAATATATTTCAGGGTCTACCCCAGCTGCTATAAATACATTAGGATCAACCATGCCTGATCCTAGAATCTCCAACCATTTTCCGGTGGTTTTACTGCCCCACCAAATATCCATTTCAAGACTGGGCTCTGTAAAAGGGAAGTAACTTGGACGTAAACGATAGATGACATCAGAACCATACATTAGCTTCACAAAAGTAATGAGGGATTCTTTTAAGTCAGCTACACTTACATGGCGATCAACATAAAGTGCTTCTACTTGATGAAAAAGAAAGTACGACTTTGGTGACACTGCTTCATTTCTGTATACTCTGCCAGGCATTATAGATCGAATAGGAGGGGCTTGTTTCTCCATTAATCGTATTTGTACAGGTGAGGTGTGGGTTCTCAATACTAAGTCTGGAATCCCTGGATCGTCATCTTTTCTAACAAAAAAGGTGTCTTGAGTATCTCTTGCAGGATGATTTGGAGGAAAATTCAAAGCAGTAAAGTTGTGAAAATCATCTTCCACCTCCGGGCCATCTGCAATATTAAACCCGAGACGATAGAAGATATTTTTCATCTCTTGAAGCGTCTTTGTTAGAGGGTGAATAGAGCCTACAGGTAAGGGTTCAGGCGATAAGCTTATATCATCAATTGCAGATACCTGAGTAGTTTGTGTGCTATGTTGAGCTTCTTTAGCTTGATCGAAGGTATCCTGAGCTAGTTTTTTTAATTCATTTAAGGATTTGCCAAAAGCTGCTTTTTCTTGGTTTGGTATGGTTCCCATCAACTTGAATAGTTCCTGGATAGAGCCCTTTTTAGAAAGAAACTGTAGTCTAAAAGATTCTAACTCGTCCAAATTGGATATCGTATAATTCTTGATTTGTTGCTCTATTTGGGCAATTTCTGGATTCATATAAGAGAGTTTCTACGTGCTTGAAGTAGGTCGTATGTGATGATTCACTGTTTACATAGTATTCAAGATAACATACGAAAATAAAAAAACCGGTACACCTTACAATACAATGGATTGAGGTATACCGGTTTTAAATGGTCTTAGATCTTATTATGCGTGGGCTTCCGTAACAATGGCAGCAAAAGTCTCTGGATCATGAACCGCTAAATCTGCTAAAACTTTACGGTTGATCACCATATTTTTTTGACTCATTGCATGAATGAGTTTAGAATAGGTTGAACCGTGAAGTCTAGCTCCTGCATTTATACGAGCTATCCATAATCTTCGGAATACACGTTTGCGGTTTTTTCTATCGCGGTACTGGTACTGAAGACCTTTTTCTACCGCATTTTTCGCAATCGTGTACACATTTTTTCGCTTACCCCAATAACCTTTCGCTTGATTTAAAATCTTTTTGCGACGGCGACGGGAAGCCACTAGGTTTAGTGAACGTGGCATTTTTTTATGTGTTTAGAGAGTTAAGTTTATTGGCTTAAGAGTTGCTTCACTCGAGGTACGTCGGCAGTAGCAACTAATGTGCTTTGGCCTAATTGCCTCTTGGTCTTACTACTCTTTTTAGTTAGAATATGACGCTTAAAAGCCTTCTTGCGTTTAATTTTACCGGAACCGGTCGTTTTAAATCGCTTCTTTGCGCCACTATTACTTTTCATTTTTGGCATAATCAATCACAAATTGATGAATTTAACATAGACCCGTAAGATACGCACTATGTTAAGGCCAAGCAATACGAAGATGTATTATTTAGTGGGTGTAAGAATCATGATCATCCGTCGGCCTTCCATGTTTGGTTTAGATTCGATTTTAGCTACATCTTCCAAACTTTTAGCCAGTCGTAACAATAATAATTCACCTTTTTCGGTGTATAACATATCACGTCCTCGGAATTGAACGGATGCCTTAACTTTATCGCCCGCTTCTAAAAACTCTCGAGCATGTCGAGTCTTGAACTCTAGATCATGATCATCGGTGTTGGGACGAAATCTAAGCTCTTTAACACTGACGGTATGCTGCTTTTTCTTGGCTTCTTTTTCTTTCTTCTTTTTCTCGTATTGATACTTTCCGTAGTCAATTATCTTACAAACGGGAGGGTTGGCATTGGGTGAAATTTCCACCAAATCCAAATTGTACATTTCTGCGAGTTGCATACCACGCTCAGGTGTTGTGAGTTCGTGGCTATTATCCGGCTTTATGAGTCGAATTTGTTGTACTCTTATTTGTCCGTTCAGTCGGGGGCCTTGTGGTTCAGGTTTTCCTCGAAAATGTCTCTTAGCGATAGTTAAATCCTCAATGGTTGTTAATGTGTTCAATCAATAATACTAAATTATTGAATTTATCTCTAAATAGGTAAAGAATGATTTGTTGAAATAGGTAAAAGCTTTTTTTTCAGGTTTAAGACTCGGAAGGGAGGTCTTTTTCGTTGATTTCTCTCAATAAATCCGCTTTGAATTGATTCATTGGTACACTTCCAATATCTCCCATTTTATGTCGCCGCAACGAAACTTGGTTATTTTCAACTTCTTTAGCACCTAGAATAACCATATAGGGTATTTTTTCAGTTTCTGCAAGGCGAATTTTTC
The DNA here is from genome assembly GCA_002457365.1 of Rhodothermaeota bacterium MED-G12. GTDB lineage: Bacteria > Bacteroidota > Rhodothermia > Balneolales > Balneolaceae > UBA1275. The sequence continues at coordinate 7,716 of NTKP01000047.1, read as the reverse complement.
CACCAATCTGTTCTGATCGAAGATCTACAGTGACACGAACCCCTTCATCCAATAGCTCATTGCATAGACTTTGTGCTGCTTCATTTTGATGATCAGATATAGGTAAAATCCTGACTTGCTCTGGAGCAAGCCATAAGGGGAAATTACCGGCAAAGTGTTCAATTAATATAGAAGTAAAGCGTTCCATGGAACCGAATGGTGCTCGGTGTATGATTACAGGCCGATGTTTTTTATTGTCTGAGCCTATGTAATTTAGTTCGAACCGATCAGGCATAACATAATCGACCTGAACAGTGCCTAATTGCCACTTTCTACCAATAGCATCTCGGATTATAAAATCTATTTTTGGGCCATAAAAACTTGCCTCACCAGGGGCAATGGTATAATCCAGCTGCATGTCATTGGCAACTTCTTGGATTTCTTGTTGCGCACGATTCCAATAACGTAGATCCCCACCATATTTTTGATCATTATCGTCTCTGAATGAGAGTCGGATATCTACTGGCATGCCAAAGGTACTGAATACAAATTGAGTGAGTTCAATAGTGTTTTTAATCTCCGATTTTAATTGATCGTGAGAACAATATATATGCGCATCATCCTGAGTGAAACCACGTACTCTAGAAAGCCCACTTAATTCTCCAGATTGCTCGTAGCGGTAAACTGTACCAAATTCAGCTAATCTAATCGGTAATTCTCTGTAAGAACGTAAGGTAGAATCAAAAATTCGGTGATGATGTGGACAGTTCATGGGTTTAAGCATGTACTGTTCGTCATCTACTTCAATAGGATCGAACTGTGAGTCTTTGTAATAGGGGTAATGTCCCGATGTTTTATACAATTCAATATTGCCAATATGCGGCGTGATTACTTCTTGGTAACCTCTTTTGATTTGTTCATCACGTAAAAAGGCTTCAAGAGTTCTTCGCAAGGTGGTTCCTTTTGGGAGCCACAAAGGCAATCCACTTCCGACCATTTTGTCGATCATGTAGATGCCCATTTCTTTACCTAACTTTCGGTGATCCCGCTTCTTTGCTTCCTCAACTTGGTTTAGATATTCTTCTAACAGTTTTTGTTTGGGAAAACTGATTCCATAAATTCTTGTTAACTGTTTAGAATCAACATCGCCTCTCCAATAAGCTCCAGCTATGCTGGTTAATGCAACTGCTTTGACGATACTTGTATTAGGAACATGTGGGCCTCGACATAAATCAGTAAAGTTACCCTGCTCATAAAAGGTTATTTGACCATCCTCAAGTCCTTCAATGAGGTCAACTTTATATTTGTTACCGATTTTCTGATAGTGCGTAAGAGCGTCTGATTTAGAAATCGCTGTTCGCAAAAATTTATTTTTCTGTCGTGCTAATTCTAAGAATTTTTTTTCCAGAGCACGTAAATCTTCTTGCTGAAGGGTATGATCCCCAAAATCGACATCGTAATAGAATCCATTTTCAATAGGAGGTCCTATACCGAACATTGCACTAGGAAAAAGTTCTTGAATAGCTTCGGCTAAAAGGTGGGCTGATGAGTGCCAAAAGGTGTATTTGCCTTCTTCGTTGTCCCATGTATGAAGTTGGATACGTGCATCTTCGGTAATAGGACGATCCAAATCCCATATCTCTCTATTGACCGTAATACTTAAAGCTACACGTGCAAGGCCAGCAGAAATAGATTCTGCAATAGCCATTCCGGTAATTCCATTAGAAAATTCTTTCGTAGTATTGTCGGGTAGGGTAATGCGAATTAAATCAGTAGACATGAAATAGTTAAGCCTGAATGGTTAAGAGTGCGTCCTACTGGATTCGAACCAGTGACCTCCACGATGTCAACGTGACGCTCTAACCAACTGAGCTAAGGACGCAAGACACTAAAGATACCAAACATAACTAATATGTTTCAATGCTATATCAGCATTCTGTATCTTTGATGGCATTTTGTGTGAAACTAATCATCCTGTAAGTTTAAAAGACGTATGGTAAGACGTACATCACACAATTCATTTACATAAAAGTATTCTTTGATTATGATTCAGCGACGTTTTGTTCGCGAAACTGTTCTTCAAGCAGTCTACGCATATCTTCAAAGTGGGGAATCAGTTTCTCACATTATATCTACCTTATTAAAAGAAAATCTCAAGGAGGATGCAGAAGCCCTGCGCTTTGGAGAGCGCTTATTTGTGTTGACCCTAGAACAGACCGATGATTGGGACGCAATTATTGAACAACACATAAAAAATTGGGAAATAGGTCGTTTGGCCCTTATTGATAAGATTATTTTGTATATCGCCCTCAGTGAACTCACTAACTTCCCTGATATACCCACTAAAGTAACAATCAATGAGGCTATCGACATTGCAAAAAAGTATTCTACGGCAAAATCTGGCCGTTTTGTGAACGGTATTTTAGACGCATCGCTTATACAATTACAGAAAGAACAAAAAATCTCGAAAACAGGAAGAGGTCTAATTGGATAGGAATAAGAGCGTGAATTCCCCTGACTCATACGTTGCAATAGGGGATATTCATGGGTGTGTTAAAAGTTTAGAAGTACTAATGGCCGATTTATTGGCCCAATTTGGCTCAGATCGTACCTATGTATTTCTAGGTGATTATGTGGATAGAGGTCCCCATTCTAAAGAGGTAGTGGACTATTTGCTTGCACTAAACAAAGAATATAGTTGCGTGTTTTTACGTGGTAACCATGATGCAATGCTCTTGAATTATGTTGAGGATAAAACATGGTTAAAATGGTTCGAAAATGGAGGTACTGCGACCATGGAATCGTACCGAAAAGCATTGGGAAAAGAGCAAATACCATTGGAGCACTTACGTTTTTTTACGAATACACGTTTGTTTTATGACACCCCGGAATTTTTCTTTGTTCATGGTGGCCCACCTATAGATCAGCCCATTTCAGAGTCCATTAAAAATGAGTCACTCTATAGTAGTTTTTTATGGAGTAGAGATCATTTAAACTCTACGTATAATAGATGGGAAAAAACCGTGATATTTGGGCATACACCCGTCCGAAGTCCGATACAAGAAACCAACATGATTGGGATAGATACGGGTTGTGTATATCCTCAATTTGGTAAATTAACGGCGGTAAGTTTACCCGAAAGACATTTTTTTCAACAAAAACGAATCGATTTTTAACGAGTTATTATGAGTTTAACCTGTGGAATAGTGGGCTTACCTAATGTGGGTAAGTCTACTTTATTTAATGCTTTAAGCAATACAAAAGCCGAATCAGCAAATTTCCCATTTTGTACTATTGAACCTAATGTTGGATTGGTATCTATTCCTGATCAGCGCCTTCTCACCCTAGCAAAGATTGCTCAATCAGAGAACATTGTACCAACTACTATTGAATTTGTAGACATAGCAGGTTTAGTAAAGGGTGCAGCTGAGGGGAAAGGAAAGGGAAATGCTTTTTTGTCAAATATCAGAGAAGTGGACTTAATCATTCATGTTGTTCGGTGTTTCGACGATGATGATATTATTCACGTGGAAGGTTCCGTTGATGTTCAAAGAGATATTTCAATTATTGAATATGAATTAATTCTCAAAGACATCGAAAGTTTGGAGAAAAAAATTCAGAATATTTCGAAGCAATCTAAGAGTGGCGATAAAGAAGCGAAATCCGCTTTAGATGATGCAAAAGAATTGCTTGCACATTTAGAGCAAGGCAATAGTGCCAGAAGCTTTAGAGAAGGGGAAGTCCTATTTCGTGAATTATTTCTTTTATCTCAGAAACCGGTTCTTTATGCCTGTAATGTGAGTGAAGATGATATCGTTGCGGGAGATAACTCTTATGTTCAACAAGTAACTGAATATGCTCGCTCACAGGGTGATGAAACCGTTAGTTTCTGTGCAAAAATTGAGGCCGAATTAGCTGAACTTGATGATGATGAGCGCTCCATGTTCTTGGAAGAATTAGGAATAGATCAAGCAGGGCTTGCTCGACTCATTACAGCGGCGTATGCCAACTTGGGATTGATAACCTATTTTACTGCAGGCCCTAAAGAGGCTCGAGCGTGGACGATTCGTTCAGGCTTAAAAGCACCTGCTGCAGCAGGAGTTATTCATACTGATTTTGAACGGGGCTTTATTCGAGCAGAAACTATTGCCTTTGATGATTACGTTTCATTCAACGGTGAAAAAGGGGCAAAAGAAGCCGGCAAAATGCGACAAGAAGGTAAAGAGTATGTTGTCAAAGACGGGGATGTGCTTCTCTTCAGATTTAATGTATAGAGAAAAAGCCCAGAAATGCGGTAGGTATGTAGGGTTCAAAATGGACTGCTATAAGAACTCTATCTCATTAACCGGTAGTTCTTGTTCTATCTGATCATCATGGTTTTGATGGTTCTTGATCTTCATGGCCCAAGGACATAAGTTCGTGCCGCTTGAAGTACAAAACGATTAATCCTATAAATCCCAAAACAGCGAACATACCCACATAGGTATATAATGCTGGCGAAGGATTATCAACCGTACTTATCGAGCCTGAATAAACTGCAATAGCAGAGTAGGGTAGGCTTCCTAAAGCATAGTATAAGACATATTTCCAGTAGGGCATTCGGGTAGTGCCAGCCAGGCAAGAAGTTATTTCTGGCAGCATTGGGGCTGCCCTGCAAAGCAATAGAGATAAGGGTCCTAGGGTTTGAAACAAATGAATCATCCCTTTTTGTTCGGATTCATCTTTACACACCCAAGTCAATAGTTTTGCTCCATGATAACGACTAATTAGGTAGCCCAAAGATCCAGCCATCATTAATCCAACCGATGAAAAAAGTAAGCCCATTTCTAAACCCAGAAAAAAACCTGATAGGATGGTTAGGGAAAGGGTTGGTACGGCAATAAAAAGATCTACCATTAGAAGCGCAATAATAAGACTGCCAACCCATATTGGAGACCATTGTTGAGCTTCTTGTAACCAGTGTTTAATGTCTTCAATACTTAAAACATCCAATCCTTTGAAAAGCAACAAGGTTAGTGTGAAAATTAGCACCAATACCCCTACAAATCTCATTATTGCTTTAATACCCGCATTGAAGTACCAATTTTTTGTTAACAATTGTAGCGGATTAGGGTTCATGGATACAAGGAGAAATCTGGAGTGAATTAAAGAATAGAATTAGGTGCAGGATAACATGTATTGTGCTGGCTAGTTCCGTTGAAAACGAATAAGCACAGAATCAGCTGGAACGTTCCAAGGTATGACCCGATCATATACAACCCATGCATCTGGAAATTGCCTTTTAACAATCTGCGATACCGAATATGCTCTTGTGCGATCATGAAAGTCCCCAACGTGCACTCTGTAGTATGGAGCTTTAAAAAATGTATAAGTCTCCGGAGAATATCCAGAGACATGTTGGGCTGACCAGGTCCTAAACTGTTTAGATACCGTATCTGCCATCGCTGGTGAGGGTCCCGAGTAAATTTGAATTCTAAAACCTTCATAGAGATTTTTTTCTTCATTCTCAGTGCTTTCTAGTTCTAAACTTTCAGCAAGTTCGGCGGGTACACCTGGTCGTATGCTAGCGTAGAAATCCGCCCAACCCAATAGTGGAATGTTGGGTTCGGCAGGTACCTTGGCATCTGCATCACTCGGTAATTTTGTTAGGTTTGTTACCAATGGGATGTCAATACGATCCTTCTGCATGGGCGCTGTTGCATCCATACTATCTTGATATAGTGTATCAGTGTTTGTAGGGGTTCGCCCAGCTTGGCTGATGACGTTTTCTGGTACTATTTTTGTACTGCTACAGCTAGTCACACTGATACTGAGTAAAACAAACAAAAAGGTAGTCACATAACCAGGCATTGATGTACTGTTAGTTAAACTATGTAGCATGAGGTTATTCTGAGATGGGATGCCAGGTAGTTTTGACTTCTTGGAGATGTAAAATATGGTAGGGATCTTTCAGCGAATGTACACAGGTAGATATTGTTTCATTAGGCGAAGAATTGAGTTCTTCTAACGAAATAAACGATTCCCAAAAATACACTTTTTTCATATTTGATGCGCTTTCTAGTTCACACATAACGCGAAGCTCAATGTCCAAAGAATGATCACCAACCAATACGTCTACATCCATGTGTTGAGAAATAGGAGGTATGAGCTCACTTTTTAAGCCTGTTATGATATTGACGGTACCGGCTGGAACATCAGAGGTTGCCAAAACCTCAGCAAATGTACAAGAGGGTAGAGGGAATTGTTTAGAGGCAATAATTACCTGGCTATTACCAGCCACCATGTTGGGTAGGAGTAATCCTAGCATCCCTAACAAACTGGGTGTTTCAGGACTAATAATTCCTACTACACCAACGGGCTCTTGTCTGCTAAAGTTGAAGTGGTCACTTGCTACAGGATTCACACTTCCAAAAACCTGACCTATTTTATCTGTCCATCCAGCAAAATAAACAATGAGTTCAATACATGCATTGAGTTCAAGTTCCGCAGCTTCTTTTGTATACCCAAGAAGCACCATTTCGTTGGTGAATTGCTCTCGTCGTCCGGATAAGATTTCAGCGATTCTGTAAATAATTTGTCCACGATTGTACGCAGTTTTATTGGCCCAAGAAGCCTGTGCTTTACGAGCTGCCTGAACCGCATTGCGTATATCTTTTCTGGTCGAGAGGCCAACGTTGGCAATATGCTTGCCATCTAGCGCTTCAACAGAATAATAGCGTCCAGATTCGGTGCGAGGAAATTCTCCGTTTATATAATTCTTGTACGTCTTTGGTATTGAATTCATCGTATTGATCTGAGATGTATCATCATTAGTTTGTTTTTTGGCCATTAGTACATCCCTCCGTTATGATCTAATTTTACGTAAGCATGTAGGCCTGAAATACCGCCTTCTCGACCTTTACCACTTTCTTTAAACCCACCAAAAGGGGATGTTGGGTCAAATTTATTGTAGGTATTTGACCATACAACACCGGACTTGAGCTTACTACCAACATAAAATATCTTTGATCCTTTATCTGTCCAAATACCATTAGCTAGTCCATAAGGAGTATTGTTTGCTTTTTCAATGGCCTCATCGGTAGTTCTGAATGTTTGAATGGTTAAAACAGGTCCAAAAATTTCTTCTTGTACTACCGTTGAGGATTGTGATACACCGGTTAAAATAGTTGGAGGAAAATAATATCCTGAGGTAGGTAAAGAGCCTGAACACTCAAAACAGGTAGCACCTTCCTGTATGCCTGTTTTTACATAGCGCTGAATGGTCTCAAGTTGTTCTTTAGAGTTAACGGCTCCAATATCAGTATTTTTATCAAGGGGGTCGCCAACGATGAGGTGTTGCATTCGTTTTTTCAACAGATCAATTACTTTTTCGGCTACACCTTCTTGAACTAAGAGTCGAGAACCTGCACAGCAAACATGTCCTTGATTAAAGAATATAGCGTTCACTATACCTTCGACGGCTTCGTTAAGAGCGGCATCATCAAAAAGAATAAAAGCTCCCTTACCACCGAGTTCGAAGGTCGCTGGTAGCTGCCTTTCGGCTATGGATTGCTGAATCACTTTTCCAACTCCTGTAGATCCGGTAAAGGCTATTTTATCAATGTCAGGATGCTGAACCAGATACTCACCGGTTTTTGCAGCTCCTGTTACAATATTAACCACTCCATCAGGTAATCCAACATCGTGTAGTAATTCGCAAAATTTTAGAGCGGTTAAGGAGGTTGTTTCCGCTGGCTT
>NTKP01000046.1 GCA_002457365.1 Rhodothermaeota bacterium MED-G12 | reverse complement strand
AACCAACCAAAAATCTTGTCCTTCTCTAAAATTATAGCGTAATCGTACGTTAGCACCTAACTTTTCAGACACATTACTGGTTTGAATAAAGGCATTTGCCGAGAACTTTCTATTAAGTGCATAAGCTGCCTTGAATGAACTCTGATGAACCGTATACGTTGTGACCTCACGCCCTTCAATAACTGGAAAGTCTAATTTACTGATGCGGTAATCCAAGGAAAAATCTACGTGAACATTTACTCTATATTGTGGAGTAAAGGATATTTCCCGGATGGTTCCGTCATAAATCTGTGCAGTAGTTGATGAAACTCTGCCCCTAAATTTATATTGCTCAGGACTATCATAGCTTAGCCCATATTCTAGAAACCCATAATCATCAACCGGAATATAAATACGGGACAGCAAATCAAAGTCCTCATCCTCAAGTAGATGTTCTTGCCGGTATACCAGTTCCGTACTTATATTTCCTGCTATTTTAAATTCCGTATTCCATTCTAAATTGACATACCTAGATCGTAGATTAAAGCCTTCATAACTCTGAATTGAATAATTGCGTAGCTGAATTCGTTGTTGTTTAATTGCACTATATTCAGGAGCAATCCAACCATAACCAAAGCTAGCATAATAATCTGCAGTGTTAGTAGTCCGGACAAAACCAATACCAGGATTAAAATCCTCTCCTGTGTAGTTAATCATAAATCGATAATACCACCCAATATTAGATCGCCGGTCAACAGTTAATCTACTTGAAAGACCTGTGAACCCTAAAATATTCTGATTATAGCCTTCACTGTTATCTAAAGTCTGAGCTATTTTAAATTGTACAAAACTCTGATTCTTAATATTGTAATCGACATCAAATCCCATTACCAAGTTTTGAGCACCATCGAGCCCAAGCCGGTGAGTATAAATACTACCAACATAACTCTGTGGGTTTAAGACTTGCTTTTTAAGCCTAACGACACCAAAGTTCTCAGCTTCGAAAGCTTCATAGGGTTGTGTTTGTATATTCAAAATACCAACATCGACATTACCAACCCTACCAGTAAGCCTAGCACCTCCAATTATAGGAATTGGGTTACCGCCTGCTAAACCTATTCTTCTGCTGTAAAAAAGTTTTGTTCTACCAAAAGAAAAATCGAACAAGCCTGAACGCTGTTGAAAAAACTGCCTTTTCTCAGGAAAATCAATAGAAAAACGAGTCAAATTTAGTTGTTGCTCATCCGCCTCTACCTGTGCAAAATCCGTATTTGCGGTTAAATCAAGAGTAAGATCTGAAGTGATATTGTACTTGATATCAAATCCAAAGTCTTGCTTCAATGATGATTCCCCTTTATACTCGTCTTCCGTATCATTTAATTCAAAGACGTCTTGAAAACCACTCAGTGAATAAGGAGTGAAGTACAAAGGTTTTGACTCCTCTAACTGAACAAATTCAATTTCTTGGGTTTGAGAAGGTTTTAAATGGGACATACTCCATTTGGGTGGTATATCTGGGTACACATGCCGTTCGTTACGCGAGGCAATCCATCGATACACAATGATACCCATTCTGGTAACATCATCGGTAACCTGATACCCTAACGATGAAAAAGGAATACGGATTTCAGCATACCAGCCTTTGTCATCCCGTGTTGTTTCAACATCCCAATAGGTATTCCAACTCCCGTTAAATGCATCCACACCCGCACCAAAATTACCATCATTACTTATGGCAAAATCGACCCGAACACCCTCAGGATTTGTGAAAAAAGTGAGACCATTTTCATTATCATTGAATGAATCAAATACCACACCTATATTGTCATCATTCGCCCGGTAGTCATCTCTTTGAAGGGTATTTGAAATGATTGTTGAAGCATCTTTTGTTAGATTTTCAGCAGCTATATATACATACTTAGCGTCGTAGGTTATATATATCCTGGTCTCTTCAGACATCTCCGCCCGGTGAATTGGAACCAATTGAGTCATTGGAAAGGGTTTGATTTCATTCCAAACTGATTCACTTAATGTACCATCAAGCTTAATTTCACCGACTAATGGCTGTATTTTGACCACTTCTTGTGAAATTGGGCCATCACCATCTTGTGCTATCGCATAGTAGGGAGTAAAGAGAAGTAGTACGAATAAAAGAGCATGACCAACTATACCACTAGATAACTTTACTGTTTGATTGGGAAAAGAATTAAAAATAATAGCCAATGATATTATGGTTTTGATATGGGTACACAATGAAACTTACATCTATAATTCTGCAATGAAGTAAGACTACAATTCAAAACAGAACCAAAAATACTGTTAAATTTGTTCCTGAGTCGTTAATATTTGTATATAATAATTATCATGTGTGTTGTAACTAGTAAGACGACTCAAATACGAATAACCCCTATTACTTATGGACTTTCCTGACTCATTCGATGTTTCTGTATCTTATGAAAGGATTAAACCTTTCGTTCATCATACTCCAGTTTTACATTCAACAGACTTGAATGAAAAAATAGGCACAAAAGTTTGGTTAAAGTGTGAAAATTTTCAAAAAGTGGGTGCCTTTAAATTTCGTGGGGCATGTAATGCCGTATTACCTTTAGAGAACAGTATCGCAAAAAATGGAGTAGCCACCCACTCCTCTGGTAATCATGGGCAAGCAATTGCAAAAGCGGCTCAAATAAAGGGGATTCCAGCATATATTGTAATGCCTAGTAATGCACCAATTGTTAAAATTGAAGCGGTAAAGGGGTATGGAGCCGAAATAATTTTTTGTGAGCCAACTCAAATGGCAAGGGAACAAACGCTTCTAGAGGTAATCGAACAAACAAACGCTTATTTTGTACATCCTTATGATGATGCTAACGTGGTATTAGGGCAGGCATCTTCGGCTTGGGAATTTTTACATCAAATACCGGAATTGGACCTTATTATCACACCTGTAGGCGGTGGTGGCTTACTAAGCGGAAGCATATTAGCAGCTGAAGCATTCCATACAAGTAACAATCAGCCGCTTTGCAAAGTAATGGCAGCAGAACCAGAACAGGCCAACGATGCGTATCGATCTATGTTATCAGGATCAATCCAGTCCTTGACCGATGAGCAAATAACAAACCCGACGATTGCAGACGGACTTCGAACTAGCCTAGGCACTATTCCTTTTCAGGTCATGAGCCGTGCACAAACTGAAATAGTCTGTGTCAGTGAGGAATCCATAGTACAAGCTATGCGGTATATCTGGGAGCGTTTCAATATGATAATTGAAGCCTCTTGCGCCGTCCCAATTGCCGCTCTTTTGGAGAAAAAAATAACTCCTATATTCAAAAATATAGGAGTTATTATAACGGGCGGAAATGTGGATTTAGATCATCTACCTTGGAATAAAAAACAATAAGTTATTCAGCATCCAAGTGAAAGTGTATAGTCTGTAATTCGCTTGAATTTGGACCAACCATAACTGAAAAACTACCAGGTTCTGCTACGTAGTCTTCATTATGGTCATAGTACTTTAAGGTTTCTTCTGATATTTCAAACATAAATGTTCTTGTTTCACCTGCTTTAATTAGCTCTTTCTCGAAGTATTTAAGCTCTTTAATAGGTCGTGCAGCATTTGCGAAATGATCATGAATATACCATTGTATAACCTCTTCCCCATCGACATTACTAGTGTTTGTAACCTCAATTTTTACAACTAGACTTTCTTCGGAATTCATTAAGGTATCTGATATGCTTGGCACACCATATTCGAAGGTACTGTAGCTTAATCCATATCCAAAAGGATACTGAGGAGCATTAGGACCGTCCGTATAATGACTCCAGAAAACTTTACCCTCATCACCGATTCCAGGAACAGGTCTTCCTGTGCTTTTATGGTTGTAATAGACCGGGATTTGGCCGTGTGAAAGTGGAACGGACATTGGAAGACGACCAGAAGGATTATAATCACCAAATAGTACGTCAGCGATAGCATGTCCGGCTTCTGTACCTAAATGCCATGAATACAGTACTGCTTCACTTTTTTCATATAACCATGGTGCAATTATTGGACGACCAGACATGAGAACGACTACAACCTGATCATTGACTTCCAGAATTTGCTCAACCAGTTTTTGCTGGTTATCTGCAAGGCCAATGTCCATTTGACTTCTTCCTTCCCCTGTCTGATAGGCATCTTCACCGACAACCAGAATCACTTGTTCATGTTCTGCGGCTAAGTCGATGGCTGCTTGAAATGCTGACTCATCTTCAACTGAAAATGTTAATTCCATGGGAAATGAACGATCTCCTTCGGTGAGCACATAGCCCGGCTCAAATTCTATTTCGGTATTCTCACCGAGTTTTGATTCGATACCTTCAAAAACAGAAACAGCCGAATTTTCGATGGCTTGCGCACGCCAGTTTCCTAACGGTGAATCTTTATCTTTAGCTAGTAATCCAATTACAGCAACTGATTCTCTCTGTTTGCTTAAAGGAAGTATTTCGTCTTTATTCTCGACTAAAACCATTGAACCTTGCGCTGCCCTGAGTGCGACTTCATGATGTGCTACATTATACACAAGTTCATCCTCTCGAGTGAGGTCATTGTATAGATATGGATCGTTAAATAATCCCAAATGAAACTTCACTCGTAGTACTCGCCGAACAGCATCATTGACCAGTGAAATATCCACTCGTCCTGATTGTACTAAATCCTGCAAATATTGTTGGTAGCCTTCCGATTCCATATCCATATCACTACCTGCTTTAATGGCCATTTCGGTTGCAGTTTTTAAGTCGGGAGCATATCCATGCGCAGTCATTTCACGCATTGAGCCCCAGTCCGAAACAACAAAACCGTCGAATTCCCAGTTTTCCTTTAATTGAGTACGCTGTAGATATTCATCACCCGTTGCTGGAATGCCATTTACATCATTAAACGAATTCATAACCGAGGCAGCTCCTTCTTCTACTGCGGCCTTAAATGGGGGTAAGATCACATTTAATAAGGTATTTCTGGATAATTCTGCCGTGTTATAGTCCTTACCTGATTCGGCGAATGCATACCCTGCAAAGTGTTTAACCGTGGCGGCAATGGTACCTGTTTCTGATAGGTCTGTTCCTTGTAAGCCTCTAATCTTTGCACGAGCAAACTCCGATAATAGGTAGGGATCTTCCGAGGTACCTTCCATTACTCTACCCCACCGAGGATCACGCCCCACATCTATCATAGGAGCAAAAGTCCAGTTAATCCCTCCAGCAGCAGCTTCAATCGCTTGTATTTTTGCCGTTTCCTGCATTATTTGCGTATCAAAACTAGCTAATTCAGCAATAGGAACTGGGAACATGGTTTGATATCCATGTACCACATCATATCCAAACATTAAAGGTATTCCCAAACGACTACTATCTACCGCTATTTTTTGGGCAGCCATGGTTGCTTTTGCTCCAATCACATTTAACATAGCACCTACACCACCATCTTTAAGGAGATTATAGCGCGCTTGTTGATATTCTCCTTCTGGAACAGGACCTGTTATATCCCAACTACCATTATGCAGATTGAGTTGACCTATTTTTTCTTCCAAGGTCATCTGCTGCAAAAGTTCGTTCACCTTCTCCTCAATATCAGGTTGAATAAGCTGAACCTGTGCAAATGTAGATATGGATTGCAGACCAATAAACCCTAGACTCAGTAGGGTGATAAAAATATTTTGAAAGCGCTTTTTAGACATATTAGACATATACAAAAGTGAAATTTTAATTGCCAAAGATAGACCTTTTTTACAAAATTAGTGAAAAAAATTACAAGATTTGTGCAATTTTTGCATAAACAAAGCTCTATAGGCCTTAAAATTTATCTTTGTAGCTCCTATAATTTTAGCATCCGAAGGTGTTATACTACTATCAACTACTCACTTTTTCAGAAAACTGCATTTCATGCAAGTGCGCGTAAACCCCTTCTTTATAAAGCAATGCCTCATGAGTGCCTGATTCAACCAGTACACCATTCTCTAAAACAAGAATGCAATCGGCATGCTGTATGGTGGATAATCGATGCGCTATAACTAAGGTCGTTCGATTCTCCATAAGGCGTTCTAGGGCCTGCTGAACCTGTCTTTCGGATACCGAATCTAAGGAGGAGGTTGCCTCATCAAGCAACAATATGGAAGGGTTTCTAAGTAAAGCTCTTGCAATAGCAATACGCTGACGTTGACCACCACTTAGTTTCACACCCCTTTCTCCAATTAAGGAGTGGTATCCATCAGACATTTGTGTAATGAATTCATGGGCATTCGCATCAATTGCAGCCTGTTCAATTTCTGCTTTGGCGGCATCCAACTTACCGTACCTAATATTTTCATAAATGCTGGTCCCAAAAAGATGGGTTTCTTGAGGGACAATGGAAATAAACGATCGTAAATTGTATAAGTCCCAATCCTCTATTGAAACACCATCGACCCGAATCTCCCCTTTAGTAGGAGTAAAAAATCTTGGTATTAGGTTAAGTAAGGTAGTTTTCCCAGCTCCACTCGCTCCTACTAATGCTACGGTTTGCCCCTCATTTATTTCAAAATTTAGATCATCCAACACGTTTTTACCATCCTCATAAGAAAAGTAAAGATGTTCGAATTGTACGGTTCCTTTGATAGATTTCCTGGTGTATCCTTGTTTATTGATAGGTAGCAACTCGTTTTCAGGCTTTTCTTGCTGTAGTTCGAATAAACGCTCAGATGCACCTGCTGCAGAATTAACGGCCGTGTATAAACGGGATGCCTGACCAACAGAGCGGCTTATGTTTAAAGCATATACAATGAATGCTACTAAGTCACCAGCTGTTAGGCGACCTGATAATACTTCCCTACCGCCGTACCAAAAAATCATCACTAATGTTCCCATGAACATAAGACCAACTCCTGCCCAAAAAACTTGAGTCAAAATGATTTTATGCCTTGAGGTAGAGAAAAGTTCTTCGGTGGCTTGACGATAACGACTTATTTCATATTCTTCTCTGGTAAACGACTTGACCACTCGTATAGCTCCTAAGGTTTCTTCGGCAATAGCGGTTGTATCTGCTAATTTGTCTTGAACGTTTTTGGATAAGGACCTTATTTTCTTTCCAAAGTACCTGGTAGCAATGGTTACAATAGGAACTGTTAGGAAGATGACTAAGCTCAACCGCCAATTCAAAACTACCATTAGGCCTACCGAGCCAATCATTGTTATACTAATGGTGACAACCTGAGGTAGGGAATCGGTTAGAGCTACTCGAATAGATCCTACATCATTGCTTAGTCTAGATGTTAACTCACCCAATCTTCTATTGGCAAAAAAACTAAAGCTCAATTTTTGTAAATGAGCATAGATGGAGTTTCGCAAATCGGTAATGACCCGTTCACCCACCCATTCAATATGATAATTACCCCCAAATGTGAAAATGGCTTGAGTTAAAAAAAGTCCTATTAAACCTAAAGAGAGTTTGTTGAGTAAAGCATAGTTTTCTTGCTCAAAGACAGCATCTAATAACGATCGTAATCCAAGAGGTACCGTGAGCCATATGGCCGAACCCACTACCACAAGTAGTATGGCCGAAAAAAATCTTTTCTTATAAGGTAAACTTAACCTGAATATATCTTTTAAGGTCTCTAATAGCGATTTTATAGAAACACGCTCTGTATTCTTTTCTTTCATGTGATAGTCGTATAATTACATGAATATACTATATTTTGCATCGATTCGTTTCTGCGGAATCGTCTTTTAACCTAATTAGTGCATGATATTACCTTTCATCCCATTACTTATTCAACTTGCCCACAGCCCAACAGAGGACTCTAGACAGTTGTATGAGGCTATTCAGCGGGGTGATGAACATGCCTTTTCTTTATTTTTTAACGAACACTATTCCAGTGTTTACCGTTATGTGATTAAATACGGGATTAGATATGAAGTAGCTCAAGATATTGTTCAACAGAGTTTTATATACCTATGGGATCATCGATCACGCATTAAACCGGATAAGTCGTTAAAAGCCTATTTGTATGCAGCGGCTCACAGCAGAGTTTTAAACTCAATTCGAGATAACAAAGAGCTTCCATCTTCCGATAAGGATTATTTATTCGAACATCCAAATTTGGGGGCAGAAAATAATTTTTCAAATGAACAGGATACTGTGTCAAGCCTTTTTACCATTACTGTTGATCAACAGGAAAAGATAAAAAAAGAAAATGAAAGGAAAATTCTTATTGAAGAAGCGATTCGCTCATTGGCTCCAAAACGGCAACAAGCGTTTAGGCTCTGCTATCTGGAACAATTTACCCACGAGGAAACAGCACAAATAATGAACATCACTAAAAAGACCGTTGAGCATCACATGGGACTCGCTTTAGCAGAGCTTAGAGAAAAATTAAAAAATATTAGCTAACCATTAGGGGTGCTATAAATTTCTAGTGTATTAGCTCTAAAACCAAACCAATATTTCACCCACCATAAACATGAAAAAATCAATGACTTCCACTTTACATACCAAATTTTTTAGCTATAAGAATCTAAAGATACAACGTATTCCTCTACTCTTAGCATTATTGAGTGTAGGATTTTGGAGTTGTTCCTCTGTATCTAATGACACCGAACTTATCAGCGATGCGGATTTAGATATGGCTGCTGAAATAATGGGTAGTTCCATTTCAGACCAACAATCAGGTCTTATGAATAGTGTGTATGATGCATTATCTACTATTTCTTCTACCGGAATAAGTTATGGTAATGACAAAAATTTTCTAATGAAGAGCGATAAGGATGAACGAGGTGGGCGTGGTTTTGAACGATCATTCAGTCACACTTATGACAGTACCACCGGAGTGCACACACTTTCATTTGATCGTAGTTTCGAAAAAGGATTATTTAGCAGTAGCATATCTACCCTTCAAGAAATTCAGTACGTCGATTTAGAAGGAAATTTTATAGCAAAACCTAAGCTTCATAGAGATGCCGTTAACCAGATTAACCTTTATTCCACAAAATCAGGTCAGAATAGCAACCCACATAAATCGTCTGAATTCACCAAAATAGACAGCCTATATTTTACGGGCGTACATGCCACACAAAGTCTTGTACGAATGGACGGTAGCCATCATGGCTTTGGCTCTGGCGCCGCCGTTTTAAGGGACAGTTCCAGTCACTCAAGGTCATTTGAAGTAAAAGTGGTTTTTGATGATATAGAGATTGATAAGGATACATTAGCCGCCTATGGTAATCTTGAAAATGCAGTTACAGGTACACTTAGTTATAGCATGACCATGAATAAAGTGATCAATGGTGTGCCCGAAGAAACAGTGATGGAAGGCACCATTGATTTAGAGGAGGATGGCACAGCACTCATGAAATTCTACAAGTACGACCGCCTGTACCGTTTAGGACTTAGAGATGGGGATGTTAAAGAAAGAGGCCGAAGAGGTCAAAAAATGGGGAATAAATAAAACCACGCCATTTAAAACAAGGCTTGAAATAAAGGATTACTGATTCCTTATTTTAAAACAAGATGCCCAATAAACCTTCTAATAGAAAAAATAGCCCTCAAAAGTCCAAACCTAATGGACTTTTTGAGGATATGCTTCATTCTTACCGAGAAGGATATGAATACGAAAAAGGTACACCATCAACCAAAAAAGAAGTTTGGGAAGCTATTCAGCATCATATTCATTCTACTGAAAAACGCACCCACACTGTATTAACCCGGCAAGCTCTTACTTTATATAAGCTACCCATAGCTAAGTCATTCCGATATGCCGCGGTTTTTTTGGTTGGAATACTTGGTTGGTGGACTCTTTATGGCACATTTAGTGAAGAGAAATCCATGAACCTACTGGCTGAATCTTCCCATCAAATAAAGATTGTGTATTTGGAGGATGGCTCGAGAGTTCAACTTAGGCCCTACTCTCATTTATACAGCATCACTTCCACCGCCAACGACCAGCATTTCAAACTGGAAGGCGAAGCGTATTTTCAGGTGGCCAAACAAAACGATGGGGAATTCATCGTTGATGCAGGTGAAGGCCAAATTCGTGTTTTAGGTACAGCGTTCAACGTGCGAAGCTACGCTAATGAAACCAAGGTATTCCTTGAAGAAGGAAAAATAATGCTTGAAGTCCTATCTTCTTCCGATTCAATCTCTACTTTGCCTAACGAATACCAAAAACCAGGTCTCTTGGAGCCTCAAAGTTCGGCAACCATCCAAAATGGTATTATTATAATCAAGGAAAATGACACGAATGCAAGTCATATAGATTGGATAGAATCAAGTTTATATGTTACGGGGAACCCTTTTAAATCATTGATTAATGAACTTTCCCACCACTATAACATAGCCGTAAAAATTACACAATCGCCTGCTGAGAACTTTGCAAATGGAAGCCTAGTTTTAGGTGATTTAGAACAAACTTTGACTAACTTTTCATTATTATTTAATGGAGAATTTGTAAAAAAATCGAATCGCGAATACGAGTTTGTCGGTATCGATTAAACCTAGCTAAATCGTATGCCCTTATTTGGCGCTTTGTTTGTTTCTTTCTGGTTCGCGGTAACCGGAATATCTACTTCTTTTTTTCCATTGATCATTTCTACGAACAGCTTAAGCTTTTCAAGTCAGGATAATATGCCCACCGTAACACATAGGCATACCCTGCTGCATAATTCCCTATTTGCATCCCAGAAAAACAACACCGTCCAAATAAGCAGGTTAATTGAGTGGCTGGAAATACATACCGACTACAAGATACTTTACCGAGAACCCGAAATTCATGGAATCTATAGCAATGTTACAGAAGAACATTTAGCTAATTATGCCCAAACACTTAGCCAACTAAACAACTTTGAACGCATCGAACAAATCCTTTGGCCTATCCGGCAGGCTTTCGAACTAGCTGCCTCGCAACATGGAATTCTAATTCAATGGGATTCAAGCAGCCGGCAAATCATCCTGTATTCTCACGTCTCAACATCTTCAGCCTTACCTGCTGATTTAGCTTCTCTGGGTAAAAATAATCCTAATCTAACACTCAGCCTAAGCATTGATATTCTTAATAACCTATCAGGGGAATCATTAGAATTGAGTCAGGTAGGATATCGTTTTACCCAAGATGAACCTTGGTTACATCTTTTAGGTAGTTTTCAAAAGCTAGTAGCCATTCCAGTAAGTGCGGAAGATGGAAGGTATTCAAGTTTGGTGGATAGCCTTCATTTGTTGGTATATCATGTTGGCTATGCTATGGAAGAAATCAACCTACCCCTTGCTCCTATTCTTAGTACTGTTGACGGGTCGAAAGAGCAAGTTATGCCGATAACCATTCGTCTAACACCCGAAGCACTTTACTCAAATGAGGTAGTAATCTGGGGTAAAGCGCAAGGTGTTGAACTTGGTAATGAAATGTATGACTACGTGCAGACCGATGTTTTTGGAACCACAGGGGAAGCGCATACTACTCGAAGTTTACAGCAACTTGCCTCTGTAGGCCTTAGTGGCGCCGTTAGTGATGGGATGTATGTTCGCGGAAGTGACCCCACGGGATTCAAAGTGTTACTTGACCGTCAACAGGCATATCATGACCACCATATGTTTGGGGTGATAGATGCCATGGTATCAGATGCTTTACAACCTAGTGCATTCTATTACAATAGTGTCCCTGCACGTTATTCGGCGCCTATTGGCGGGCTCCTAGACCTAAACACCCGATCTGGGAACCGGCAAAACTTTCGTCTTTCATCCAATCTAAGTAATGCGGCATTCTCCTTAACCACAGAAGGCCCAATGTTAAAGGCTAAATCAAGCTGGTTAATTTCTGCAAGGCATTCAATTTACGATCAAGTCCCCCAACTATCACCTACCAACCTCATTCATTATGGTCTTAACATTGATAGAAGGTTTACCCTTAAGCTAGACTCTGAAACAATAGACCCTAGTAAACTTAACCTACCCTTCACACAAGCCACCATTAACTCACTTGATCATTCTTTTTATGACCTACATGGTTCATGGAATTTTGAAGTAGATCCTACTTCAATTTGGTCCATGAGCTTTTATCGAAGCTCAGACGATGCCACAATGAGTTATCGCTATCCCATTAACAGCAATCCTGATTCCACCTATAATGCTGGATATTCATGGAATGCTTCTCACGTTGTAGTGGAACATCACAAAGAAATACCAAGCCATTGGATCATGTATCTAAAATTTGGGTTGAGTCTTTATGAAACAGCTTTTTCGAAAGACGATTATGAGTATCAGGTTTCAGAATTATTCAATCTGGGGTACAATCCTGGCACTGTTTCTGCGCTATTTATGCAGAATGATGTGCGAGATTTGAACATACTGCATTCTTGGTCCTATTCTAACCAGGGCCACATGGTAGAAGCAGGCCTTAGTTACACAGATTATGCTATTAATTTTACCGAAAGAAGTTTGGTAATCCCATCTTTTATTTCAAATACTTCTTCTCAGTTACTAGAAGCTTATCTACAATGGGATCGGCAATGGTCCAATCGCTGGCAAAGTTCTCTTGGATACAGAGGACAATACTATTCGAGTGGTAAGCAATTTCATCTGAATCCTAATCTATTGATCCGTTACCAGACCGATCGTTTTGGATCCTATTTATTCACCGCTAGCCAAACTCATCAATACACTCATAAACTGGAACTCTACAATCAAAAATCACTTGATTTTTGGATTTTAACCCAAGAAAAACAGCAGCCTACTCAAATGAGCCAACTTACCTTGGGCTGGGAATATAGCAAAAATAACCTCCACTATCGTAGTGAGATCTACCTTAAAACGTATTCCGATTTAAGGCTATATCAACTCAATGCTGGCCTTATGAGTAGCTTGTATAGTAACTCAGAATCTACTTGGTTGAATGAAACCAATGGAGATGCTAAGGGATGGGAGCACTATATACACTACGAAAGAGCGCAGCAATCCTTTTGGTTACGTTATACTTGGGCACAGGTGCGCCTTAAAAATACATTGATTAACCAAGCTGCCGAATATGATGCCCCATGGGATAGGCGACACCAAGCGACCTTCAATCAGAGCTACACATTGACCGACGAAATCAGTTTACATATTCAAGGTATTGCAGGAACGGGTACCCCTGCCATATATGGAGAAACAACTAAGGCAATGGACCAACGTCTGCCAGCCTATCTCAGATGGGATACCCATATCAAGTTTAGTAAAGTACTCAAAACCTCAACATTCACAGCCCATCTATCCTTGTTTAATCTATTCAATCGAGATAATGTTTGGTATAGTGACCGCATTCAAGCAAACTACACCCAAGGTGATGAGACTATACAAATATATCCCAAAAGACAGGTATTTGACCTTGGTTTTTATCCATCTTTCCGAATCAGGTATGCCCGCTAAGCCGGTATATTTTTTGATGTTTGTGCACTTTGTGACAGCAGAAAGCT
>NTKP01000045.1 GCA_002457365.1 Rhodothermaeota bacterium MED-G12 | reverse complement strand
CCATGAGCGGGGCGGTTTATCTATCAACCCGAAGAGCGAAAAGACATGGGGAAAAACTTTGGACGGCTACCACACGGAATCTATTGCGTTATTTTTTAATTCCATTACTCACCGGTGGGTTGCTAATTCTCCTATTATGGGAGCAGGGATATATTGGTTTAGCGGCCCCATTAAGCCTTATTTTTTATGGATTGGCCCTGATCCATGCTAGCCATTTTAGCCTTAGTGATATTCGATACCTTGGTTATATTCAGCTGAGTGTTGGCTTGGCAAGTGTCTTGGTGATGGATCTTAGCATGTATTTTTGGGCCTTTGGTTTTGGTCTGGTTCACCTGTGTTATGGTGGGTATATTTATCTAAGGTATGAAAAAGAGATTTTGTGAAAGTAGAGTTAGACAACATACACAAAGTTTTTGAAAGCAAAATTCGCTTGGGGATTATGTCGGCTTTATTGGTTAATGAATCGTTAGATTTTACCGCATTAAAGGAATTTCTGGAAGTAACGGATGGAAATTTAGCTACCCATCTCAAAACGTTGCAGAAGAATGGCTTTATTACGATCAAAAAGAGATTCCTTGATAACAAGCCTAATACGCAATATGCTATTTCAAAAGAAGGACGACTTGCCTTCACTGCTCATCTGAACGCTTTAGAGGCATTATTAAAACAGCTTAAGTAGTAGTATACCCTTACTGGGAGCTTCATTGCCCCTCGAGCTTTATAATTCCACCGCGAACCAGTTAAAAGGAACGTTATTAAGGTAAAAATGCCTTTACTTAGTTGTCACGTGTTGACAGACTTTCTGATTAATTTAGGCTTATCAGAGGATAAAGAATCCAACACTACATACTAGGAAATCCATCACAAAATCTAACAAGATTCACAAAATAATGATTGCTAAAACGTATATTTCTTGGCTTGTTGGAGTTACGGTGCTGCTTGGTGGTATCGGTTTAAGTCAAGCTGGATCATCCACTACCGTACCGGCTAACAGTCTCCTAAACAAGGCCATTAACGGACCTATTGCAACTAACAATTTAGATAAAAATACCCTTATGAGTACGACTCCTATACCCGATTCTTTAGAAATGGCTACCTTTGGCGCCGGATGTTTTTGGTGCGTTGAAGCCATTTATGAACTGGTGGAAGGCATCCATCATGTTGAGTCAGGATATTCAGGTGGGCATGTAGAAAACCCGACCTACAAAGATGTAACCACAGGACGAACCGGGCATGCGGAAGTTGCTCGTATTCATTTTGATCCGAAAGTGATCAGCTATAAGGATTTATTGCAGGTTCTGTGGCATACTCACAATCCTACCACATTGAACCGGCAAGGAAATGATGTGGGCACGCAATACCGAAGTGTCATCTACTACCATAACGAGGAACAAAAAGCCATTGCAGAAGCGTCAAAAGAAGCGGTTGATGCGACTGATTTGTGGGACGATCCCATTGTAACTACCATAGAACCATTGACAAACTATTTTGTAGCAGAAAATTACCATCAGGACTATTTCGAGAACAATCCTACCGCAGGGTACTGTTCGTTCGTAATTGCTCCTAAAGTTCAAAAATTCAAAAAAGAATTTGCTCACTTGTTGAAAGAAAACAATTCATAATAGGGTCAAGAGACCATATCAATACACATAAACTCATAACTATTCATAATACATACCATGAAAAAAATCATTACCTCCTTATTTTCAGTATTCGCACTTGCGGTGCTATTCACTTTTAGTTCAACAGCTACTTTTGCACAGGAAAGAGCAGAAGGAGGAGTTCGTGTAAGTCCTAATGCAGCAGTTAGTCAAAATATTGGCGCTACTGTAGTGGATGTTACCTACGGACGTCCAGGACTAAAAGGCCGCAGCTTAGAAAGTCTAGCTCCTGCTGGCCAAGTATGGAGAACTGGCGCGAACGAATCAGCGGCAATCACCTTTTCTACCGATGTTATGCTTGGTGGAGAAATGGTGGAAGCCGGCACGTACTCCCTTTATACCATACCTGGTGACAACTGGACCATTATTCTAAACAAAAAACTAAGTTGGGGAACCTCCTACGATGCAACCGAAGACGTAATTCGCGTACCAGCGGCAGTTACCACGACCGAGGCAGCTCCAATGGAATGGTTCGCAATTTATTTTGATACACTTAGCGAAACCAAAGCCCATTTAAACCTTCACTGGGGAACTACCTTAACAGCTATTCCCATCACGATCGAATAAGCTGCACCCCCTCTGAGAATAGGAGTTAAACTACGCTCCTTTTTTGTATCTTTTAGCAGACCTTCGGGTCTGCTTTTTTTATGTCTGTATCCGTCAAACATGTACCATTTTAGTCTAAAAATCTCCTGCATGAACGCTCTCAAACACTCGACTTTTTTCATTTTTTCCTGGTGCATTGGACTGTTTTTACTCGTGAGTAACACTATGTTATTCGCCCAATGGGTACCGGGCCAAGACGCCCGCTTCCCATTTTCGAGTGAGTCCTTAGATCGCATTGACATCGTAATTGACCAAGATTCATTGGACATTATCCTACAAGATGGAAATCAACTAAGTGACTACGAGTTTCCTGCTACTTTTATCTACACCTACCGAAATACCGACAGTCAGATAGTACGCATAGATACGGTAGAACAAATAGGCTTTCGACTTCGAGGTAATACCTCCCGTAATTCTGCCAAAAAGTCGTTCAAAGTTTCTTTTAATACCTTCCAATCCGGACGCCAATACCGGGGTTTGGATAAAATGAATCTGAATGGGGAACATAACGACCCTACGATGATGCGTGCCCTGCTAAGCTGGGACTTGTTGCGAAAAGTGGATCTACCCGCTCCATCAGCTAACCCGGTTCAATTGTACATTAACCAGGAGTACAAAGGTCTATATATAAATGTAGAGCATATAGACGATGAATTCGTGCAGCACCGCTTTGGCAGTGATGCGGGAAATCTGTACAAGAATTTATATCCTGCCGACCTGAATTATCGAGGTTCCAATCCCGATGCGTACAAGTTCAGTCCTAGTTGGACCGACCGGCGCACCTATGAATTAAAAACCAACACTGAGGAAGATAATTATAGTGATCTTGCCACCTTTATTGGTGTGTTAGAAAATACTCCAGACTCCAATTTACCTAAAGAATTGGAAGCTATTCTCAATGTAGATAACACGCTTCGATGGATGGCGGTGGATATTGTCACCGGAAACTGGGACAATTACTGGTACAACAAAAACAATTTCTATCTCTATCGTAATCCTACGACCAATCGCTTTGAATTCATTCCCTATGATTACGATAACACCTTTGGCATCGACTTTATAGGCCCGGATTGGGGGCGACGCTCATGGGAAAACTGGGGACATCCTACCGAGTCGCGACCACTCACCGATCGCCTCATCGGCGTTCCAGAGTATCGCCAACGCCTAGATTTTTATCTACGGGAATTGGTTGAAGGGCCCTTTCAGCCCGATAGTTTATTCCCCGAAATCGACCGCTTTGCTTCGTTAATGCTGCAGTCCGCTCGGGACGATGTATACCGCAGCTATGACTGGGGTTTCTCCCCGGAAAGCTTTCTACTCTCACTGGATCAAGCGCTAGGCGGGCATGTAGCCTACGGGCTAAAACCCTACATCCAAACCCGCTTCGAACATACCAAAGCCCAGAATTCAGAAACTCAAATCCTTCCCATTATCCGTAAAGAATGGAGTCAGGTGCAGTCGTTTAGTAGCGACAGTCTAGCGTTCGAGATAGCGGTAGAATGGATAGACGACGATCCAAAAGAAATAAATTTAGAAGTGAATCTGGGAAATTATTCGGTATTTATTCCATTAACAAAAGCCTTACATCGACCTGCTGAACTTTCAGCCACTCAGGATCAGGTCTCATTCGCAGATCCTCAATGGGCGCAGTTATCCCTGACAATCCCTTGGGTGGGGAATGAACTGCGTTATGCCCTGCACGCTCGCTCCAATGATGGGGGCGTTAAGCGATACCCGCGCGCCACGGAAAACTACCGAAGCCTTGCCGTACAACGACCTAGTGAAAAGCTACTTATTAATGAATTAATGGCCGATAATGAGACCACCTTGCAGGATCCGTACGGTGCTTTTGAAGACTGGGTGGAGCTGTATAATCCAGGGGCATCTCCTGTGAATTTAAGCGGTTATTATCTAACGGATGACCTGAGTAATCCTGGGAAATGGGCGTTGCCCGATACCCAACTACAAGCTGGCGGATACCTGCTTATTTGGACTGATAATGACGACGAAGAAGGTAGCTTGCACACAAATTTTGCCCTGAGTAAAAATGGAGAAGAACTGGGATTATTCTATAAAGATGTTTTAAGCTGGTCGCCAGTGGATTCAGTACGATTCCCTGCCTTGGGTAATGATCAAAGTTTCGGGCGATCTCCCGACCAAGAAGGTTCTTTTCATTATTTACAGTATCCAACCCCAGGCTCAGTTAATGCCCAGGCGGTGAATAATGAACTGCAAGACGGCGAAGCATCTTCAGATGCCCCTTCGATACTGGAATTACTCCCAAATTATCCAAATCCCTTTAATCCAAGTACTCAACTCCAATTTCGGCTAACCAAAGCCAGTTGGGTAGAGCTTAGCGTCTACAATGCACAAGGTCAAAAGGTACGTGAGTGGTCCGGTAGGTACTTCGGGCCTGGACTTCACTCTGAAACATTCCATGGAGAAGATTTAGCCAGTGGCCTATATTTTCTTCGAGCCGCCATCTATGGGCAAGGAAAACAGGGAACAGGTAGCATGGAACTTCAACATCGCTCCATGCTACTTGTCCGATGAGTACAGCATGTAACACATACCGCAACGTCCTTAGTTGGCCTCTTTTGGTTCGCTTTTTTTTATTTAGCTTCTGCTTATTTAGCTTAAAAAATTAAAAGCGAAAACGGGTACTCAACATAATATTTCGCCCTGCATTAGCTAAGAATCCTGGCTCATCCATACTCCCGTTAAAGTCGACATCAACCGGACTCCCCGTAGAATAGTACTGTGCGTCGAGCAGATTATTGAAATCCATTCGAAGGTCGACACGTGAACCTTTCCAGCTAATTTGCGCGTTTAGTAAGGTGTAGGCTGGTACCACGAAGCTTGGGTTGTTGGTAAGCTCCATAAAAGATTCACTCACATATCGCCCTTCCAAACGAATCCCCCATCGGGTTAATGCATCCAGCACCAACGCCTGATTGATGATCCAATTGGGACTAAGAATTGCTTCTCGATCTACATAGCGTTGCCCATCGGGTGTGCTAAAAGCATCTATCTGACTCCGCATCCAAGCCAGACTCCCCTCCCAACTTAGGCTGCTACTTCGTGAAGGAGATCCTGTAGGCATTAAGGACGAAACCAACAGAGTATTCCATTCAAGCTCTGCCCCATAGCGAGCACTTGAAGCTATGTTTTCACGTTGTTGGACACCAAACGCGAGCAGCTGACCAATAGGAGCGATTTCATCCACAAAATCCATATAAAATAGGTTCCCCGATACGGCCATCTTGCTCCGGTTCCAGCGAAGACCGGCTTCTATGTTATTCACAAATTCTGGTCCAAAACTAGTATTTGCTGCCGATTCAAAGTTCTCCGAAATAAGGCTAAATCCACCAAATATATCTACTTTGGTTGGCTCACGACCCATGCGACCCAGAGAAGCATAGCTACTCAGAGAGGGAGAATGTATAAAAGTTATTCCAATCCGAGGGTTAATGAAGGTCCAATCATAACGTAAATCATCCTCCGAGGGTCTGCCTATAAACTCATAATCAGGTTCTACCGTCAAACGCATACTTCGAATTTGCAGGTCGGCCTGAACATGAAGTTGATCCGCCTGCCACTGCGCACGACCAAACCAACTGAGCTCATCTTTGTAGGATTGTTCATTATAATAGGCCTGCTCAAAATTAGGAGTAACCGATTCCTCATTAATTCGATTAAACCGGTAAGCATGCACTCCCGTACTAAGACTCCACTGCTCCTGCTCATAAAAATAGGTACTCATAAACCCGTAATGATCATTGTATAATGGATAATTAATCTGAGCAAGGCTCCCGCTTCCATCATCATAGGTATAAAAGAAATCTCCACCCGCACCCCCATAATACAAAGAAGATTGGAGCGAACTCCTCTGGTCAATAGTCATACTATGTTGAAACTGCACTAATCGTTGCCCAAAATCATCTTTATCGTTAGGGTCTAACAGGTTGATGCGAGGGTCGGCCTCCATTTGAGATTTTGTGGCAACCAAATAACCAAGGCCATTCTTCGAACGGGCGTCAAAGGCATTCCATTTGAACAAATGACGATCTCCAATATAGGCCCCAGAAAAGAAAAAGGAGTAGGCGGTGGTAGCGGTATAATCCCGAAATCCATCGGATTGTAGAGAGCTATAACTTCCATAGAGCGACCATCGATCATCAATGAGCCCAGAAGAAACACTCCCCGAAAGCCGGTAGGTATTGAAGGCCCCTACACCTACGTTCATTTCACCACCGCGTTCTCTGTCCTGGAGTCGAACCGTTTCAAAGTTCACACTTCCGGCGTAGGAAGCTACCCCATTGGGTGCAATACCCACTCCTCGCTGAATTTGTACCGATTCAAAATTAGCTCCCAAGTCGGTAAAATTAGAGAAAAATACGCCATGATCGATCATGTCGTTAAGGGGAATTCCATTTAAGGTTATGTTGATGCGTTCCTGGGCAATCCCTCTCAGACGCATACCCCCATAATTACCCATACGGGTGCCAGATTCGCTAAACGAAATCACCGACGGACTAAGGCCTTCCAATAAAAATATAGGCTGTTGTCCCCGATAACTTTGCTCAAGTTGAACTGGTGATAAGGTTGTTTGACTAACTGGATCGGAGCTTTTTGCCCGAACACCCTTAATGAGTAAGGCTTCCAATTCATTATCTGCCTGCAAACGAATGACCCAACGTTGATCTCCCGTCGCTGCTTTGGCCTTTTCGATTTCTTGAAGAGCTGTTTCCAATGGAAAGTGTAATGAGGTATAGCCTACATAGCTAACATTTAGGTCCAGATCAGCGTAGCCCTCAGCAAAAGCTTCTGACCAGATACCTCGAAATAGCCCGTTGGCATCGGTGCTAAATCCTTGAAGTACTTTTTCAGGTTCTCCTTTTGGACTTATCCAAATGTTTGCCCCAATGAGTGCATCACCCTGGTTTAAATCGAGTATGATTCCGCTTAATTCAACCGCATTTTGCGCCGATCCAGCAGATTTTATTTGTGCCCAAGTAGATATTGGGACTAAGATTGTGATGAGTAAAATAATAGATCTTCTAAGGCTACTACTGCGTTTAGATGCCGTATCTTTTATTCTTTTTGATAGAATAGAATACATGATTCCTCCATTAATTGTTGATTAAGGAGGAGGTTAACAAGTCAAGATGTGAACAGGTTTTCCTCCGCCGGTATGATCCGGTTCAGGTTCAAGGGTATGATCTCAGTCCAAGTTTGTAAGCCCGTGTTATGCCATTTAACATGGTGTAACTGAACTCACTCGGTTGGACACCCCTAACCGCACCTAAAAATACAGTCTTTTATTAACCAGTAGCAAGTAGAATGTTTTTTAGATGAGTATTGTTGTATTTTTGTAATTCGTCAATAGTCCATTTATGCTTTTTTATATGTCTAATAGTTATATGTTCCATAAACCGTATTCCTTCTTTCTTGTAATTCTATTAAGTAGCCTTTCTTGGTTGCAGTGCAGTCCTAGCGACTCATCCAGCACTTCGGGCTCTAATGCTTTTAGTCCTGAGATTAGCGCTAGCGATATATATTCTCACATAGAGTTTTTAGCCTCGGATTCTTTGCAAGGACGTGAATCAGGCACTGAATTCGAAGCGTTGGCCTCGAACTACATCATCCAGAAATTTGAGGAGTTTGGAGTGCAGCCTAAAGGTGATGATGGTACTTTTTTGCAGGCCTTTACGATCAACACCGCACGCTTAATCAATCCTCACGCCACCGATAATGCCGAAGGGGAACGTCGAGTGGCCAACAACGTGGTGGGTTGGATTCCAGGGCGTTCAAACACGAATGAGTATGTCGTTATTGGGGCCCATTATGATCATTTGGGCTATGGCTCTTTTGGATCGTTGTACCGAGGAGATACCCCTCGAATACATAATGGGGCGGACGATAATGCCTCGGGTACTGCGGGTTTATTAGAACTGGCTCATTATTTTTCTGAACATCCACCGGCCGATAATATTCTTCTGTTGGCTTTTTCCGGAGAAGAAATGGGACTCCTAGGCTCAGCTCATTATGTTGAAGAACCAACCGTTGGTTTATCTCAAGCCAAAGCGATGATTAATTTGGATATGATTGGGCGAATGAGCGATACAAACCTACTTATATTCGGAGTTGGTACCACTCCAAAATGGTCAGAATTAGCTATGGCCGTTAATGAAGATTCATTGAGTTTAAACCTGGTAAAAGATGGTACGGGAGCCAGTGACCATACCAGTTTCTATTACAAAAACATTCCCGTACTCCACTATTTTACCGATACCCATTCAGATTATCATCGCCCTTCTGATGATCTTGCGTACATCGAAGTGGAAGGGCAGGAATTGGTCGTAAACCATGTTGCAAGAATGGTCGATGCCCTTGGGTCGGTTTCCAAAGATGAGCTCCCTTTTGTTGAAGCCCCAGGAGAACAGCGCCAAAGCATGACCTTAAGTGGTCCTACTTTAGGTGTTTTACCTGATTATGGGTTTGAAGGAGTGGGAATGCGGATTACCGGAACTAATCCTGGGCAACCAGCACAAAATGCTGGGCTAAAAAGCGGGGATATTATCGTTGCTTTAGGCGATACACCTCTCGAAGATATTTATGGCTATATGGGTGCACTAAACACCCTTGAAGTAGGCCAAAAAACCACCATCACCATTATTCGGGATGGAGTGGAACAAACCCTAGAACTTCAACTCTAATTCTTTTTGTTTACGCATTATGCCTACCTATACCTATAAACGGGAAGATGGAACCACCTTCGACCTTCAACAAAAAATTAGTGCCGATGCCTTAACCACCTGCCCTACCACCGGACAGGCTGTTAAACGGGTAATCACCGGCGGTGGTGGAGTTGTGTACAAGGGCGATGGATGGTATGTAACCGATTACAAGAACAAAGGCACCAATCCTGCTGGTTCTGCCCCCTCAACCACGGAAAAAAGCTCCAGTAAAGAAACATCCGAATCAATGGGAGAAGCGAGCAGTGATGGAGCAACGCCTGGGGAATCATCCACTGCTGATACTAACGCCAAATCTAGCTCAAAGTAATGAATTCGTTGGCGTATACATTAACCCGAGGGAATAGGTCTTAGTAAATATGTCAGAGCATTCTACATCCTATTTGGCCGCTCGCGATGAGTTTGTTCAGCTTTGGGGGGACATGGCGTCTTCCTGGGGGATCAATAAAACTATGTCACAGATTCACGCATTATTGTACGCCGAAAGTGACGCTCTGCATACCGATGAAATCATGTCTATCTTGAGTATTAGCCGGGGAAATGCCAACATGAATGTACGAAGATTGTTGGATTGGGAACTCATTCATAAAGTGCAGTTCGAGGGTGATCGTAAGGATTATTTTTCAGCTGAAACCGACGTTTGGAAAATTGTTAACACCATCATACGCGAGCGCCAACAGCGAGAAATTGCGCCGATACGAGCTCGACTGGAAGAATGTGTTTCCTTGTTGGAAGGAGATACAACGCAGAGCGATGGATTAGATCCTGCAAGTCAAGAATTTAAGGAGCGGATTCAAAATTATAATGACTTTTTGGTCATGTTTGAACGGTTTACCGATGCCTTACTTCCGTTTATCACTAAAAAGAACTTGACCCTACTAAAACAATTGGTTCGCTTTGTGGAGGCAAAAGAACGCCTTAGTGAACTGCTTTCTCCCTCCTCTGAAGAAAAAAAGTAAGGCTTTCCTTTTTGAGGTCTCTTGTAAGTGCGAGGCATAGAAGCGCAGGAGTGAACGTAGTAAGGGGTTGAATACGGCTTAATGAATACCGCCAAAAAAATGACTACAACGGAACTTGGCCGTCAGGCAGAGCAGATAGTTTGTCGCTATTTTGAAGACTTGGGTGCGGTCATTTTAGAACAGAATCTACGGGTCAAAAAGTATGAAATAGACCTTATTGTTGACTTGAAGGGACTTTTAGTGGTGGTTGAAGTTAAAATGAGACGCAGCAATCAATTTGGCAGACCAAGAGAGCACTTACATTCGGATCAGTTTTATAGGATCGCTTCGGCTTATGAATGGTGGGCAAGAGGAAAAAAATTTTGGGACAGAGAGGTGAGGTTCGTTTTAATTGAGTATTATCCTCGAGACAATACATTAGTACACCTAGAAGATGCTTTTCGCCCTTAATCGCCCTAATTGATGCTAGTTGGCGTTAGTGGCATTTAGTTGCATTTAGTTGAAAATCCTATGACCGAAAATTTAAC
Source organism: Rhodothermaeota bacterium MED-G12 (assembly GCA_002457365.1). Taxonomy (GTDB): domain Bacteria; phylum Bacteroidota; class Rhodothermia; order Balneolales; family Balneolaceae; genus UBA1275. Next base: position 2,987 of record NTKP01000045.1, on the reverse strand, counting down.
CTTTATCGATTATCTTAGAAGTATTCTAGGTATTCTACTCTTTATTGGCCTTTTTTCGCTGCTCATTCCCATCGTCAGTGTGCTTGTCGTGATCAGTTTAGGCAAATTGACTGACTGGATTTTGGAAAAAGTTGCCCCCTTCCTATCAAGAATCGTTCTTCGGGTACTGGGTATTACTTTTCGCACCGAATATCACCAAACGAAATTAGAAGATGATTCGATCTTAACAGGCAATGTTCAAACGCCTGCTATATACATAGTCAACCATGCTAGTACCTTAGATATATTAACTATTCTTGCATTGGGCATTAAACGAGTTCGCTTTGTGGCAAAATGGGAAATGCAATATTTCCCGTTCTTTTTTCTATTGGGAAGGTTAACTGGGCAGATATTTATTAAACGAGGGAATCGTGAAAAAGCCATTCAAACCCTTCAAAATAATTATGCGAAAGTACACCGATATCGTCGCTCCATTTTAATTGCACCAGAAGGAACAAGAAAACATGAAATGCCCATTGGCTCATTTAAGAAAGGGGCCTTTCGAATGGCTCTGGACTTGGGTTATCCTATCGTCCCTGTATACTTTAAAGGAACGACCATATTAAGCAAAGGTGGCTCACTACTTACAAAGGCAGGTAATATTACCGCTCATGTATATCCTTCGATATCAACAGACCATTGGAACGAGACTACTCTAGAAAAAAATATTGAAGATATTCGCAACAAATATCTTCAATGGAGTACCGTTTTATGACCTATTTATCTCTATAAAAATAGATTTTTTTGTTGGTTGAATCTCTACGACTTTTTACTGTGTAATCTTTTTGACGACAAAATTGATATACAGCTGTTCTCATTGAGTTTACTGACTTATCGTTGCTGTAAGGCACTTCAACAGCCTGCCCTCCTGGTTTTAACTTTTCTATAGCCTCTAATAATGGTTTAAACTTAGAAGAACGCTTCTTCGAGGATTTTACAACTGATCGTTTTACGAATTTTATTTCCATCTAATTGGTGATATTGTAGTAATACATTATAAATAACTGACGTCTTAATATATTTAAATTTTATTATTTATCAAAAAGTTAACCTATTAGGTTTATAATGATAGCGCATACTATTTATAGATTAGTTTGTATAAATTCCTAGCATACGTTTTCCATATTTTTAATGTTGATTCCTGTTTTTTTCACCAATCTGTACATGAACGGGTGGATCCGATCCTCTTAAAGGAAACTATTGGCTGATTTTGACGGAAGCTATTTACGACGATTTATGGACTTAGAATATTTTTACAAGGCTTTTTCACCTACATCATTTATATTTATAGATTCATACTGTCGATAAATGACAGAGTTTTACTGTTACAATAAATTCCTGTATCTTTAAGCGAACTCTTATGCGAATTCATATCCTTCCTATTGTCATGCTGTTTTCGATCGGTATTATGGCTTGCTCTACCACAAACACCATGCAGAATAACAATCTAAATTCTGGGACTTCACTGGTTGAATCTGAAGAAACTACCTCTGCATTAGTGGACAAAAGAGTGGATAGAACTGACCTTAGTGAACTATTTTGGGCTCGCCAGGATAGTGCTAAAATGCAATTTACCCAGCCAGATGTTGACTTTATGGCGGGTATGATTGGCCATCATGCGCAAGCCCTTATCATGTCAAGTATGGCTAGTGTAAACAACGCTAGTCCTTCTGTTGTCACGTTGACAAAACGAATTATAAATGCCCAAAAAGATGAAATCGGTATCATGCAACGTTGGTTGCACGACCGAAACCAAATGGTACCTCAAGTTACCATAGATGGTCTACAACTCATTATTGAAGCAGGAAGTGAACCATCATTGGTATTTGATTCGGCTCAAGTAGCGCATGCCGTTAAGCATTTTAATAAACACGGCAGCTACATGGATAATAATCACTATCAAATGATGCATGGAAGCGAAATGAGCCATGAAGGCATGGAACACGGCACTATGGATCATGGCGATACCGAAATGAACCACGAAGGTATGGATCACGGCACTATGGAACATGGTACTATGGATCATGGCGGCACCGAAATGAACCATGAAGGTATGGAACATGGTACTATGGATCATTCAGGCATGCACGATCATTCCAGTATGCCTGGTATGTTAACCCAAAAACAACTCGAAGAACTAGCTCTAGCAAAAGGAACAGAGTTCGACCGCCTATTTTTAACCTATATGATTCAACACCATACCGGGGCCATTATCATGGTGAAAGATTTGGTTGAAACCGATGGAGCTGCACAGGAAGTACAAATTGGCAAGCTTGCAGGTGAAATTAATGTTGATCAGAAAACCGAAATAGAACGTATGCGTCTCATGCTTATGGAAGTGGTTGGCTTGAGTAACTAGATAAGGAATGGGTAACTTTATCAAATTATAGCATCATATCATTGGTCATTAAACTGAATAGTTACTCCTTCTATACACTTGTTCAAGAACCCGCATAGCAAACTCGGCAGACTCACATACAATCATCCACTCTGACTTTTTAACTTTTATTTAAAACGAACGTTTAAAAACAACAATAACCAATCACAAATCACAAATAAATGACACTATTTATGAATAAAAACCGTGTTAGTTCAGCACTGTGGGTTTCTTTTATAGCCGTAGCTACTCTTATGAGTTGTAGCTCTTCTCAAGAAACCGCCATGGTTCCTGTTAATGCACCAGAAGTAGCACCGCTTGCAGAAGCTGTGGTACCTACACCCGACCCTCGTGTTGGCCTTGATGCGGGTCTTTTTGATGCAGAAGAAGCCGTATGGAATTTGGAAGTGCTATCGCAAACTCCTCCTCCAGAAAAATTCATCGGTAAAACTAATTCAGACTTAACCTTTAAAGGTAACTATGCTTTCCAAGGAAATTACAATGGTGTAATCGTTTGGGACATAAGCAATCCAGCTAATCCTGTCCTTGTAAACGATTACGAATGTCCAGC
>NTKP01000044.1 GCA_002457365.1 Rhodothermaeota bacterium MED-G12 | reverse complement strand
GGGTTTGTGGCCTTGGCTGCGTTCGCAGCTTCGGCTGTGTTTGTTGAAACGCTGAGCTTTTCACACGGCGCCCAAAAATATTTCCGAGATGCTTCAAAGGGTGCAAACGCCGACCCGGTATAGTTTAATGAAGAAGCTTGGGAGTAGGAGAGGGCGTAGCCTTCGCGCGCTAGCGCGATGGCGGGGGCTACCAGATCTGCCCAGGGCAAACTTCCGAAGCGCGCATGCGCATTCACCATACCATCCACCGTTCCAGGCACGCCCACCGCAAGGGCGCCGGTTTTGCTAAGGTCGGAGAGGTAATTCCCGCCGGAGTCTAGGTACATGTCGCGGTGGGCGAGCCCGGGTGCGCGCTCGCGGAAGTCCAGGGAGGCGACCGTACCGTCGGCCATATGCACCACCATGAAGCCCCCGCCGCCGAGGTTGCCGGCTCTTGGGAGTGTGACAGCGAGTGTGAATTGTACAGCGATGGCTGCGTCGACGGCGTTTCCGCCTTGTTGGAGGATGTGCCGGCCGACCTCGGAGGCTACGCCCTCGGCCGAAACCACTAAACCGTTCTCGTAGGCTTTGTTCCATCCGACCTGTGCCCAAATAGAGGAGCTTGCAAGCATTGTAAGAGCAAAAATGAGTAGAATATGTGGCACTTTACTGAATGAAATAGGCTTTGTATACATGAACCCGAGGGGAGATTTAACAGCTACAGCTTGATAAGGGGAAACAGTGATATTGGGCATTGCGTTGACGTTAGTGAATCGTATTGGACGCAAAGTAGTCAAACCCGATAACATTTTCACTAGCTAGCCGCGTGGATGAAACTGGATATGGGTATCGCGGAGCAGGCTGCGGTCGACGTGGGTGTAAATTTCTGTGGTCACAATGGAGCTGTGGCCAAGCATTTCTTGCACGGCGCGTAGGTCCGCACCGCCTTCGAGTAGGTGGGTGGCAAAGGAATGGCGAAAAATGTGAGGGTAGACACTTTTGGTAATACCGGCATCTAGGGCTGCTTTTTGGACAATGTTCCACACACTCATACGGCTTAGTGCGCCACCTCGTTGGTTCAAAAAGACCTTGTTTTTTGCTTTATCGGCTTTCTTGGGGTTGAAAAACAGCGGCCGTACGTGCTCTATATAGTGCTCCAAGGCATCTTGAGCCATTTCTCCTACTGGAACTAAGCGCTCTTTTCGGCCTTTACCTATGACTCGGATAAAACCGATTTCGAAGAACAGCCGATCGGTTTCTAGGTCGGTGAGTTCGCTTACTCTCATGCCCGTGCCGTAAAGTGTTTCTAGGATGGCTCGATCGCGTATGCCTGCAGGTGTTTTTATGTCGGGACTTTCTAAGAGTGCCGAAACCTCGAAGGGATCCAATACTTCGGGCAGTTTTTTGGCCTTTTTGGGTAGCTCGATGAGCTCGGCGGGATTGGCGTGGCTGAAGTTTTCGACGACCGCAAACTCGTGAAAGCCCCTAATGCTCGAAATGTTGCGAGCTAAACTGCTGCTTGAGAGTAGGCTTTCATCGATTAGATAATGTAAAAAGGACTCAATGTGGGTCATAGTAACCCCGGCTATGTCATGAATTTTGGCGTGATGAACCAAAAACTGGAAATAGCGTTTTAGGTCGTGTTCATAGGACTGAACGGAGTGGGCGCTGAGGCCTTTTTCTAGGCGAATGAATTGTAGGTAATGACTTAGCTGAGCTTTGTAGGCAGCTGGAATGGTGGATAGATCAGGGTCCTTGGCCTCTTTAGCCATTACTGCTTCGTTGGTTCGGAGTTTGCTGGTTCATCCGAAGATGGAGGTTCCTCGTTGTTTTCTGGCTCGTTGTTTGCCTCAGCCTTGGAATCGGCCTCAGCCTTGGAATCGACCTCAGCCTTGGAATCGGCCTCAGTAGTCTGCTGCGTTTTATCTTCTGGATACTCTACCCTGTGGTGATAGATACCCATGAGCACATTCATAAACGCTTCTTTGATGAGTTGTAGATCACGGAAAGTAAGCGGGCAATGTCCAAGCTGACCTTCTTTGACGCGTTCATCTACCATTCGATTGACTAGGTTTTCTAAACGAGGATATGTGGGGCTTTTCATAGCTCGGGAGGCGGCCTCAATCCCATCAGCCAGTAGAAGTATTCCTGTTTCTTTGGTGGCAGGTAAGGGTCCATCATAGCGGAATTTTTCCTCGGCGGTGACTTCTTTCATGCTGTCATTGTCTTTGGCTTTTTCGAAGAAGTACCGGATGACCGAGGTCCCGTGGTGGGTTCTGATGAAGTCTATTAGTTTGTTAGGTAAGCCCGCTTCTTGGGCGATCTTTATGCCTTCACTCACGTGGGCTTTAATGACCATCGCACTCATTTGGGGTTTTAATTTGTCGTGTTCGTTGACCCCGGAGGATTGGTTTTCGACGTAGTATTCGGGTTTGAGTATTTTTCCAATGTCATGGTAGAGTGCCCCCACTCGGCTCAGTAGCGCTTTTGCACCAATGGCTGAGGCGGCGGATTCGGCTAGGTTGGCTACGTGCATGCTGTGATGGAAGGTCCCGGGAGCCTTGTTCATTAGTTCTTTGAGCAAGGGTTGATTGGTGTCCCCGAGTTCGAGTAGGGTGAAATCGGTGACCACGTCGAATAATTTTTCGATCAGTAGAATGAGCGGATAGGTGAATAGAATTAGTATGGAGCTAATGGTAATGTAGAACAGGTAATTGCTCATCACATCGAAGTTGTTCATTTTTGCGAGGCTGAAAGCTCCTAAGGTCAGTAAAAAGGTTCCCCAGACAATACTCGGTGTGCCGAAGAAAAACTGGGAGCGATCCCTGATATCTCGCACCGAAAATACCCCCATCGAGCAGGCTACTATGGAAGATATGGTGTACTCAAAGTCGTACCCGTGCACCAAGCCTATGAGGGAGGCGAGGGTAAGGGAGGCGATAATACCTACGCGAGAGTCAAAAATAATGGTCAGAATGATGGGAGCAATGGCAATGGGGATGATGAGAGGATGCACCAAATCGAAATACAGCAAAGCCCCGGCTGGTGCGGTGATTAAACTCATGACCAAGAAAACGAGTAGAAATTGGGCGTTGTCGTCAAAGATTTTCCGACGGTAGAGATGCAGGTAGATGTAGAAGACAAAACTGATTACCACGACCAAGATTATTCCGCCAAGTAAGCGTAAATATCGTTCGAATGTGGAGGCATTTAGAGTGCGGGCGGCGTCAAGGCTTTGTAAGGTGTTGGCAATTTCTTCGGTTACTATGTCCCCGCGTCGTACAATAACCTGGCCCTGGGCAATAGCGCCTTTGGTGGGAGAGATATTGGCAATGGCTTCGTTTATTCGTTGCTGATGACGGGTAGGGCTGTTGAGATAATTGGCCTTCATCACTTTGTTGTAGATTTCAACGGCTAATCGGGTTTCTTCTGCATTCAAACGCGCATTTAATTGCACAAGACTGTATTCGTTGGCTTCTCGTAGGTCTCGCACTCGGGCGATATTCATGGGTTGTTCGGTGCTTGCGGAAATATTGAGCAGAGTGAATACGTCGTAGCCCACCATAGACTTGTTTACGTCCACAATGCCTTGGTTTAATAAGCTATTGAGTAAGGCAATTAGGGTATTTTTTATCTTATTTCCTACAAAATCGGGATTGGCAAAGACCTGATTTACCGTGAGGTTTACCGCATCACCGGCTACTTGGTGATAGCTTTGCATGAGTAAATCTAAAGAAGGATCGGTGAGTCCTAGGGAAGCATTTTGTAACTCATTTGAAAAACGAACACTATCCTCTAAGGCCGTTGGATTGTTGTTGGCAACAGACACTTGCCACAGGTGATAGGCTTGTAGTAGCGACTCTGTACCTATGTAGATAGAATCGATTTCGGACTGTATACTTACTTGAGCAGTGTTGTCTACCACAAAAACAGGGGGTATTTGCTCTTGTATTTCTGTGCGTTCTTGCTCTATTTCTACCGGAGTTTTGTTGATGGCAAAGGTGAACGGAGCCGTTAAATCATCGGCGCGCCAGGGTTGCCCGGTGGTGTAATTGGTGGTAGTACGGACCTCACTGCGTGGAAGGGATAGGATGGAAATGAGAATGAAGATCCCAAAAATAGTCCAACGGATGTAGGGATTTTTCTTGAGGCTGTAGGCCTCTTCCTCTTTTTTTAACTTTTCCCCTTTGAATGGCAGGGTTTGTTGTTTTTTTGTGCCTAAGCCAAATTTATTGAACATGTTCATGATGCGGTGTTAGATCATTTCCTAAGCAACTTCTACTCTACAACTTTCTTATGCAAATTTTCCTTTGCATATTTTTTATGCGAAATAGAATTCATATTGGAAGAAGTTACATGGAATTTTTATTCCAGTACGCCATTTCTTCTAGACTCAAATGTCCTTCATAATACGCCTTTCCAACCACAACAGCATCAATGCCTGCATGGTCTAGTGCTTCTAGGTCACTCGCTCCACTCACTCCACCTGATGCGATCCATCGGAGGTCAGGAAAAGAGCTCTTTAATTGTACATATAAATCTAGGTTTGTGCCACTTAAGGTTCCGTCTTTTGAAATATCGGTGCAGAGCACTTCTTGGAGTCCTTGCTGCTGCATACGCGCTACCATAGATTCTGGCGGCTCCGACGCTGTTTCAAGCCAACCACCAAAGGCCATCTGACCTTCTTTTAAGTCCAACCCAAGGATGGATTGTTGGGGATATTCCTGCACTAAACGCAACCAATCAGCCTCATTCTGTATAGCCATAGAACTGCATATGACCTTGGATAGGCCAGCATCCAAAAGGCTTTTAGCATCTTCGAAGCGGCGTATGCCACCACCTGTCTGGACAGAGAGTCCTAATTGGTGAATCATTTCTTGGATATGCACTAGATTTACAAATTCGCCCTGTTTTGCCCCGTTTAAATCCACCACATGAATGTGAGTGAAGCCAGCGTCTGCAAAGGCCTTAGCCTGGCTTAAGGGGTGATCATTGTACACGGTGGCTTGATCGTAATCTCCTTTATGAAGACGTACACAAGCTCCGTCTAGTAGGTCAATTGCTGGGATTACTTGCATGAATGGCTCCGTACGATTTCGTGAAAATTGTGTAATAGTTGCGCACCGGTGGCCCCACTTTTTTCTGGATGAAACTGCACCCCCAGGTAATTATCGCGCTCCACAACTGCCGAGAATTCACGGATGTATTCACAAGTGGCCAGGGTCCATGGGGTAATGGGAGCAAAGTAGGAATGCACAAAGTAAAAGGTGCTACCCGAAGGAATATCATTGAATAGCGGATGTACTTGGGTATAGTTAATCTGATTCCAGCCCATATGCGGCACCTTGTACTCTTTGTTTCCTTTAGGCTCGAAGCGTTTTAAACTCCCACTTAGGCAGCCTAAAGCTTGTGTCGGGGTTCCATTTGGAGTGGCTTCTGCGGATGCATCGAATAGAAGCTGCATGCCAACACAAATACCGAGGAGTGGTTTGGTTATTTGTTGCAGATAGCTAATAAGTTGTTGTTCTCGTAGCGAATCCATCGCGGAAGATGCATGCCCAACGCCAGGAAATATAATTCCATCGGCGGGTTCTAGTTCTTCTGGATGTTTGGCCAAATAATAGGGAATCTGTCCCCGATCCAGTGCATGTTGAACAGAAGCTAAGTTACCGGCTTTATAGGAAATGACTGCAATCATGGTTGCTGAGTGTTATAGGCTCCCTTTGGAACTGGGTACTTGGCCCGAAATTCTAGGATTGTGTTCAATTGCTTGTTTAAGTGCACGCGCAAGCCCTTTGAAACAAGCTTCTACTTTATGATGATCGTTAGCGCCAAGTACATCGATATGTAAGGTAGCCTGCATATGGGTAGCCAGGCTGTAAAAAAAGTGCTCGATCATATCGGTGGGAATATCTCCCACATACACCCGGTCAAAGCTTGCATTGAATACTAGGTAAGGACGGCCCGATAAATCCAATGCGACCGTCGCTCTCGCCTCGTCCATGGGCAAAACAAAGCCGTAACGATCAATTCCTCGTTTATCCCCGTAGGCCTGCGATAAGGCTTGTCCGAGTGCAATACCTACATCTTCCATAGTGTGATGTTCATCGATGTGTAAATCACCCTGACATTGTATGTCAAGGTCGATGAGTCCATGCCGGGCTATTTGTTCGAGCATGTGATCAAAAAATCGTAAACCGGTTTGAATATGGTGCACTCCTGTACCGTCTAGATTGAGGGTGATGTCAATCTTAGTTTCGCTGGTGTGCCGGCGAACCGTAGCTTTTCGCGGGGCCTGGGCCTGATTGGTGGGCTGGGCTGCGTTGGCGCCCTGGGCTGTAGCGGTGTTCTGAGCTGTGTCTTGCTGAGCTAAAGCCGAGTGTTTTGGTTGCAGGTCGAGCTCTTTTACTATGTTTTTGTACGCTGGCCCCTGGTAGCCAAGAACAGTGATTAACGCCTCAAAAAAGTGGTTATTTTCTTCTCTGGAGCCAATACTTAGGCGAAGACTGTTTTCACAATGCAGTTCGTTACCACGATAACGAACGATTACTTTTTGCTCAGCTAAGGCCTGTTGAATACGCAGTGCTTGGTCTATTTGAAAGAGTACAAAGTTAGCTTGCGAAGGAAAAATAGCCCCCAAAGAGATAGGTCCAGCATTCAATATCTGTTTGAGTAATTCGAGGCGTTCGGTCACATAAGCTCGCTCCAGGAGAATTTCCTGCACTTTTGCGCGCATGATTTCTGGTTGCTGTAATGCCGATAAGGCGACCTGTGCGCTGAGGCTGTTTATGTTGTAGGGCGCTTTTATTTTATCGAAATAGGCGATGATATTCTTCGATGCCAAGGCGATGCCTAATCGGATACCGGCTAAACCAAAGGATTTAGATAGGGTCTGAAGCACGATTAGATTTGGGAATTCTTCCAATGATTTGGCCATACTTTCGGCTTGGGCAAAGTCGATGTATGCCTCGTCAATGACGACCAGACATCCGGCATGCTCACAAAGATATCGCAGATCCGACTCGTTGGCTATAGTTCCTGTAGGATTGTTCGGTGAACAGAGAAAAAGTACGCGTGTGTCTGGGCTAATGGCATCGATAATGGCCTTTGGATGAAGGCTAAAATCGGGGTTCAAGGGTGCTTGGTCGATCGCTATGTCGTGTATGCGTGCGCTTACTGTGTACATGCCATAGGTGGGGGGGGTGCACATTATCCGGTGTTTAGCAGGTTCACAAAACAGTCTGATGATAAGATCTATGGCTTCATCGCTCCCATTTCCTGTGAATACCTGATCTGCATGGACCCCCCGAAGCGTTGCGATCGCTGTGCGCAACTCGCGCTGATAGGGGTCTGGATATCGATGGAGGGTACTGGTTGAAACCGACTGACCGGCATCTGTACCGGGAATAGCCGGTCCTAACCCAAGCTCATTGGCATCGAGTAAAATACCTTGGTCCTGTCCATACTGATCACGAGCGCTGGTATAGCTGGTGAGTTCTTGAATATTGGGGCGAACCCAGTCGGTGAGTGAAAAAGACTTATTCATGAGTGGAAGATAGATGTTTTAAACGAATACTGACCGCGTTTTTGTGGGCTTGTAATCCTTCTCTTTCAGCCAAAATTTCGACGGTTGGCCCCACATTCTGCAGTCCAGTAGCGCTTAATTGTTGCACGGTCATGGATTTCTGAAAGGATGCGAGATGCACTCCAGAATACATGCGCGCGTAGCCATAGGTTGGCAGGGTGTGGTTGGTACCTGAAGCGTAATCTCCAACACTTTCCGGGGTGTAGGCTCCAAGGAAAACAGATCCTGCATGCTGAATAGATGGAAGGGTTTTTTCTGGTTCCCAAACATTTATTATAAGGTGCTCTGGGGCATATTGATTCGAAAAGTCTAGGGCCGATGCTAGATCCATGCAGCTTAAAGCAAAAGAATTTTGCAGCGCCTTAGCGGCCATCTGCTTTCTTGGGAGAACATTGAGTTGCTCTGCTAATTCACGTTGTAGTTCCTCAATGGCGAAGTCTGGCGTAAAAAGAAGCACCACTTGGGAATCGACTCCATGCTCGGCTTGTGAGAGCAGGTCAGCAGCAACAAAATCGGGACGAGCGTGCCCGTCAGCAATAATGAGCACTTCCGAGGGGCCGGCTGGCATATCGATGCTCACTTGCGCTTCGGATTGTTGTACCATCATTTTTGCCGCGGTCACATATTGATTTCCAGGCCCGAAGAGTTTGTCAACTTTTGGAACACTTTGGGTGCCGTAAGCCATAGCGGCTATGGCCTGTGCACCGCCCGCCTTAAGCAAATGGGTGATGCCTGCTTTTTGAGCTATGTACACGATTTCGGGGGCCAACCTACCATCGGGGCCTGGGGGCGATGCTAATACTCGCGTGCGGCACCCAGCAATCATGGCAGGGATAGCCAACATCATAGCCGTAGAAGGTAATATGGCCGTCCCTCCTGGCACATATAGACCTACTGATTCAATCCCACGAGTATGTTTTTCGCAGACAACACCCGCCATAGTTTCTACCTGTAAAGGAGGTTGTACTTGGGCTCGATGGAATCGTTCAATATTCGCAAAAGCTATGTCAATCGCCTGCTTTACCGAAGCACTGAGCGTAGCGTTTTCAGTGGCCGGATTACTCACTAGCGGATGGGCACTTTGGCCATCGAATTGGGTATTCCAATGCATAACGGCCGGATCGCCTTGTTGTGCTACCCGCTCTAGCACGGGCTTAACAATGCTAAAAACGGCTTCGAAATCCATTTTGGGTCGTTGTAAAAGGGTATTCAACTCCTGGGTAGAGAGTTTGGCAAGGATATGTTCTTTGAGCATTTCGGGCATTGAATTAGATGTTGCTTAGGCAATCATACTTTCGATTGGTAACATGACAATATCGGAGGCTCCCGCATCCTGAAGTTGCTCCATAACATCCCAAAATTGATCAAAAGGAATAACGCTGTGGATGGCAACCATCTCTGTTTCAGCTAAGGGCATAATGGTCGGGCTCTTCATCGAAGGCAGCAGCGCTTTAATGGTTTCTACTGAGTCAAGAGGAGCGTTCATAAGTATGTAGCGACTTTTTTTAGCTGTTTGATACCCATCGATTCGTTGTAAGAACTTTTGAATGAGTTGCTGTTTTCCTTCCGAAAGTGCTTGTTGGGTTTGAATAAGCTTGGTTTCGGATTCTAGTAAGGTAAAACGTTCAACCAGTCCATTAGCTTTTAGGGTTCCACCTGTAGAAACCAAATCGGAGATAGCATCGGCTACATGTAACTGCGGGGTTATTTCTACGGCGCCTGAAATTTCTACCATTTCGATAGAAATGCCTTGATCTTCGAAAAAACGCTTAGTTAAATAAGGGTAGGAAGTGGCTATTTTTTTCCCTTCAAAGTCCGAAGGATTCACGAGTGCAGAGTCTTTAGGTGAGGCCACTGCGAGTCGACAATTTCCATAATTCAAGCCGCGTAAGACGGTAACCTGGGTGTTTTTTTCAAAGACTTCGTTCGCTCCAACAAAGCCCAAATCACAAACCCCATCTTGAACATATTCCGGAATATCATCGTCCCGAAGAAGAAGTAGTTCAACATCGAAATTTCGTGTTTTAACCATAAGATTTCGCTTATAGTTATCGAATTCAATTCCAATTCCATGCAGTAAGTCGATAGTTTTGTCGGTTAATCGGCCACTTTTTTGGATGGCAATACGTAATGAAGTCGTGTGGTCAAGAGATCGGTTCATGAGAGTAATAAAAAATTGGGTGAAAATGAGTTATCAGGCGCAGGTGAGTGGAAGAAGGGGATTTGCGCGTGTAATCAATCGAAGGGATATCCATCGTGCGATTAACAGGGATGAAGATGCACAAATCCCCTGGGATGAACATGATGAACATGATCAGAGGTGTGCATAAGAATCGTATGTAGTGGTGATTTATACATAAGTGAGACTTAAATATAGGCATTAAATAACAAAGGAGGAACGGGAATTTTATTCCCACGAAAAGCCGTTAATGCTACAGAATATTTACCGCTTTAATGCTATATTACCCCAATAAACGTAATTTTATACTATGCACACAATTGCTCAATTAACATACATTCCTTTAGCTACTCACAACCCGACTGAATTGGTTCAGGATTTGTTGGAACATCTAGCACAGTACGAGGTAAAAATTGAGGTAGGTTATCTTTCATCAACGGTCATTGGAGAGCCAGAGGAAGTTTTTAAATTGATTAAAGAAACCTACGAAATGATGTCCGTAGAGCAAGAACGATTTAGGTTTCATATAGAGTTACTTAGTCCAGAGAAGTAACCATTTTTTCATCAAGATTGCCCCAAAAGTTGGGGACGTAGGTTAAAGTATACCTTATAATATATGTCAGATATCAGGAATTTTTGCATCATAGCTCATATCGATCACGGTAAGAGCACCCTAGCAGATCGGTTACTGCAAATCACCGGTACAATTACCGAACGAGAAATGCAGGAGCAAATGCTCGATGACATGGACTTAGAACGTGAGCGTGGTATTACCATTAAAAGTCATGCTATCAAGCTCAATTATGTACGCCCAAACGGAGAAAAGTATTTCTTTAATCTGATCGATACACCCGGTCACGTAGATTTTGCTTACGAGGTGTCGAGAGCGCTTAAAGCATGCGAAGGAGCCATTTTGGTCGTAGATGCTACCCAGGGCATCGAAGCGCAGACCATATCGAATTTGTACCAAGCCATTGAGCAGGGCCTTGAAATTATACCGGTGCTCAACAAAATAGACTTACCTTCTTCCGATCCCGAGGGAGTGGGCCAGCAAGTGGTGGATTTAATAGGCTGTAAAATGGAGGAGATCCTGCATGTTTCTGGGAAAACGGGTGAAGGAGTTCCGGAACTCTTAGAGGCCATTGTAGAACGAGTACCCGCGCCTAAAGAAGAGGTTGATAAACCCTTACGTGCCTTAATTTTTGATTCCATTTTTAATACCTACCGGGGATCGGTTGCCTATGTCCGCGTAATCGAAGGTGTGTTGAGAAAAGGGGAGCGATTCCGGTTTATGGCCAATGACATGGAGTATAATGCCGAAGATGTAGGCTATTTGCGCATGAGTTATGAGCCTACTCAGGAGCTTCGGGCTGGTGATGTAGGCTATGTGATTGGAAGCGTTAAATCACTTCAAGATGTGCGTGTGGGGGATACCATTACCCATGTAAAGAATGGGGCTACGGTGCCTATTCCTGGTTATCAAGAAGCCAAACCGATGGTATTTAGTGGGATTTTCCCGACTCAATCGGAAGATTTCGAGGACTTACGGTCGGCCTTGGAAAAGCTCCAACTAAACGATGCCTCCTTGACCTATGAGCCTGAAACCTCTAAAGCCTTAGGCTTTGGTTTTAGGGCTGGTTTCCTTGGTTTGTTGCATATGGAGATTGTTCAAGAGCGTTTAGATCGAGAGTTCGACATTGACATTATTACCACGGTGCCTAATGTTCAGTACGAGGTTGAGCTCGAAGATAAATCAAAGATTAGGGTGGATAACCCTAGTCAGATGCCCGAAGTAGGAGAAATCAGTACTATTTATGAGCCGTACATTAAGGCTAACATCATCACACCAGCGGAATACATTGGTCCTATAATGAAACTTTGTCAGGAACGACGAGGCATTTATGTGAACCAGATGTTCATGCAAAATAACCGGGTGGAAATAACCTATGAACTACCCATGGCCGAAGTTGTTTTTGATTTTTATGATCGCCTGAAATCTGGCACTCGTGGTTATGCTTCGTTGGATTATGAATTCATTGAGTACCGGCCAGGCCAGTTAGTGCGGTTGGATATTTTGTTGAACGGAGATCAGGTAGATGCATTGTCGTCCATTTCGCACAGGGATAAGGCGTACTATCAAGGACGAAAAGTGTGTGCTAAATTAAAAGAACTTATTCCCAGACAACAATTCGAAGTGGCGGTACAGGCAGCCATCGGTTCTCGTATTATTGCTCGTGATTCAGTTCGAGCACTTCGTAAAGATGTTACGGCGAAGTGTTATGGAGGGGATATTTCTCGTAAACGAAAGTTACTCGAGAAACAAAAAGAGGGTAAGAAGCGGATGAAGCAGGTGGGTGCAGTGGAAATTCCACAGGAAGCTTTCCTAGCGGTTCTATCCATGGACGACGATGACCGGTAATCACAAATAAGAACTACAGCTATACAAGCCACTATGTCTACTATGTTGAATACAGAAGAATTATTACACAGCAAAACCTCGTTCTTACACTCATGCAAGACAGCCGTAGCGGTTTTTTTTCTCATCATGCTGGTAAGTACCTCCAATATTAATGCCCAATTTGAGGAGCCTGTGATAAAAAAAGTGTCAACAGAAGATGCGGCAGCCTTTGAAGCAGAGTTTAAAGACATTAAATGGACAGGGCAGGGATTCAACTACAATGAGTTAGACCGTGTCCCAGCTATTGAATTACGCGCGCGACTGGAATCCGTATTTGGAGAACCCACAAAAACTATAGAGGATATTGTCGAGCGAGGGAAACTAAGAGCGGGTAAAGCCATACAATTTGAGTATTGGTTTATTGTAGATGGCGAGATACCCATGATGATTTTAGATTTGGATGGTCCTTTTGCGGATGGGTTGGTGTATGTTGGTGCAAGTCGCTACATCGATTTAATGCCAGCAGTTAAACGGAGTTTGACAAGGCAGTTATTGGAAACCGAGCCAAAAGCCTACATAGATTATTTTTATTCTCCAGAACGTGAGCAGTGGTACGAAGTTCGTTATCAGAATGGCGAGTACACTAAGAAAGAAGTGGATAAACCCTCTCATATACGATTGTATTAAAGCCACGAACCAAGTATAATGTCCAGGTATATCGTTTGGCTTGAATGGCCAATTTGCCGTATACATGAAATACTGCAACAATCACTAATAGCCTCATAGTATTGGAAACTTCCCATTCTTCTCAAGATCCTGATTCATCATCTGCTAAAAATGCGGGTAAATCCAACCAAGAACTCCCCACAAAATCAGTGCTTCGCGAGTGGCTAGATGCCTTTGTTTTTGCCTTCGTCGTGGCCGCAATTCTTCGGGCTTTTTTGTTTGGCTCGTATAAAATACCTACTGGATCTATGGAGAAAGATCTGTTGATTGGGGATTTTTTGATTGTTTCCAACGCCGCCTATGGTGCCCGTACACCCATGTCTCTTTGTGTGCCATTTACCCAATGGTGTTTACCAGGCGTCACCTTGCCTTTTACCCGATTGCCTGGTTACCGTTCAATTGCTCGGAACGACGTATTTGTATTTAATGTGCCTTGGGAAGTAAAACCTATATCCCAAAAAACAAATTATATTAAACGAGCGGTTGGAATTCCTGGTGATACCCTTGAGTTCAAAGACAAAGTATTGTTTGTTAATGGAGCGGCTGAACCTACTCACGATGGGGTTCAGAAATTCCACACCTTGGTTTTGAAGGAAGGCGTTAGGCTGACTAATGCAAAAATGGAAGAAATTGACGCAGGAACCATAGGCGCTAGTAGTCGCTATTTTCAGCAGGTATCTAACGTTGAGTATCGAGTAAATTTAACCGATGATGCAGCCCAACAAGTGGCTTCTTGGGCTGAAACTGACACACTATACCCTACCGTTATCCCTACCAATCAAGTGGTTTCTGCCTATACCCAAAGTGCAGGTTATTTTTCTAGAGCATTCAATAATCCAGATCATTTTGGGCCTGTTGTAGTTCCTTTTGAGGGTCAAGAAGTTGTATTGAATGCATCAAATTGGCCTGTTTACAAAGACCTGATTGAGCGCTATGAGCATAATGAGGTGCAAACTCAGGGCGGGGTTTTCGTTATAAACGGGGAGCAGACGAATCGCTATGTTGTTCAGCAAGATTATTACTTTGCCATGGGGGATAATCGCGACTCCAGTGAAGATTCTAGGTTTTGGGGTTTTGTACCCAAAGATCATGTGATTGGCAGGGCAGGTATTGTCTGGATGTCATTGAA
>NTKP01000043.1 GCA_002457365.1 Rhodothermaeota bacterium MED-G12 | reverse complement strand
CATTGATAGCTAACGAAATAATTAAAGTTTTAAATGCCAAATATGGGGCTACTATACCTGTAGTCGATCCATTAGCATTTGAACCAATCTATGCACCCTTTTAAGTTTGTGCTAAGACGCTAAAGCAAATCTAAGTATTTTAAGCCCCTTCGAATATGAAGGGGCTTTTTTTACGCCAAAAATGTCAGTAAGTAGATAGATAAATGGGTAACTTTGTCATTTTCTATGAATTGAATGGGCTTGGCATACTAATTGCGCTTTTAGGATTAAAACAAATTCTAACGTATAGATTCATTCAGGCATGGTAAAAACCACTGAGCAGTCATTGGATGAACATTCATACGCCGAAGAAAAGAATCCAAATACAATGCAAGACAGTCCACAAGAATACAGCAAGAAAAACGTGAAAGAATCCACTCAAAAGGAAATGAACCAGACAAAAGAACAGACTATCAACGAAGCAAATAGCAACGAAGCAATCCAACAGAATCTAGACGAGCAAGCCAATAATGACGTGGAACAAACCACTGCGCCGAATGTGGCAGAAGATGAACCTAATGAGGCTTTAGTGGAAGAAGTGGCCGAAGAAGAACTCGATATAGTTGCCCAGTTACAGCATGATCTTGCAAATACAAAGGATGCGTTACTCCGCAAGGCTGCCGAGTTAGAAAATGTACGAAAGCGAGTACAAAAAGAGCGAATTGGTTTATTTGAAGATGCTCGTATCCAAGCCTTGCAAGATATTATACCCATTGCAGAAGATATGAACCGAACCTTAGAAGCTTCTGCAAGCACAGAAATCGATGAAAATTTTCTTCAAGGTGTGCAAATGGTCGCCTCTAAATTCGAACAGTTGTTTGAGCGCTACGGCGTCGAACAAATCAACCAGGCTCAAGTGCCCTTCGATGTAGATGTCCATGATGCAATGTTACGACAGCCAACAGACGACCCTGCAATACCAAGTAACACCGTGCTACAAGTGCTCGAATCTGGTTATAAACTAGGTAATCGTGTTATTAAGCATGCTAAAGTCATTGTTAGCGAATAAAAGGCAGCCTAAACCAAAAATAAAGAATTCATGTCTAAACGCGATTATTACGAAGTATTAGGAGTCACAAAAGGGGTTAGCGAGGCCGAACTGAAAAAAGCGTATCGTAAGCTTGCAATGAAATATCACCCTGATAGAAATAAAGGGGATGCCGATGCTGAAAAAAAGTTCAAAGAGGCTGCAGAGGCCTATGAGATACTTCGAGACCCTCAAAAAAGAGCGCAATATGATCAGTTTGGCCATGCAGGTATGGGTGGTCAAGGTGGTTTTGGTGGCGGCAACATGGATTTTGATGTAGAGGATATCTTTAGCCGGTTTGGGGATATTTTTGGTGGTGGATTTTTTGGAGAAGATATGTTTTCTGGAGGAGGGCGGGGTCGTTCTCGAGGTCGTAGAAGGGAACCAGGAACCCCAGGTTCCGATTTAAAAATTCGTATACCACTTAGCCTAGAGGAAATAGCTTTTGGCGCTGAAAAAAAGTTAAAAGTAAAAAAACAGCTTATTTGCGATACTTGTACGGGTACCGGTGCGGCTAGTGATTCAGATTTTGAAACCTGTAGCACCTGTAATGGTCTTGGCGAAGTTCGACAAGTTACCCGTACCATGCTGGGGCAAATGGTGAATGTTCAAGCGTGCCCTACCTGTCAGGGAGAGGGGCGGATTATCCGAAATAAATGTACGTCATGTTCGGGTGAAGGTAGAACGAATGGGGAAGAGACCATCAAAGTGAATATACCTTCCGGTGTATCTGATGGTAATTATTTAACGCTTCGAGGTCAGGGAAATGCGGGCCGGCGTGGGGGGTCAGCGGGTGATCTAATTGTGCTCATTCAGGAAACGCCACACGAGCACTTCAAACGAGACGGAAATAATATATACTATGATCTCACATTAACCATCCCTCAAGCGGTGTTAGGCGCGGAAGTGGAAGTACCAACCTTAAAGGGTAAGGCTAAATTACGTATAGAAGAAGGTACACAACCCGGCAAGTTACTGCGTATGCGAGGTAAAGGAATCATCGGATTAAATGGTTCGGGGGAAGGAGATCAGTATGTTAGGTTAAATGTGTATATCCCAAAGAAACTAACCGAAAAAGAGCGTACTGCCATTGAGAGCTTGCAAGGCAACGATAATTTTGCTACTTCCAACCAAACCGAAGAAGAAAAGGGATTCTTCTCGAAAATGAAAGATGTGTTTGGTGGGTAGTTGTACTAGGAAGTTGTGTGATTCTGACTTAAGAAGGTGAGCGCTTGAATTTTTCCCAATTCGGTGCCCTTTTTTCTAAAAAGGCGTTTTTTCCTTCTTCCGCCTCATCGGTCATATACGCCAGTCGAGTCGCCTCACCGGCAAATACTTGTTGACCAACTAAGCCATCATCAATGAGGTTAAAGGCGAATTTAACCATTTTTGTAGCTGTTGGGCTTTTTTGAAGAATCTCCTGCGCCCATTGGTAAGCGGTTTCTTCGAGTTCATCATGAGGAACCACCGCGTTGACCATTCCCATCTCGAAAGCTTCTTGAGCAGAGTAGTTTCGGCCTAAGAAGAAAATTTCACGAGCTCTTTTTTGCCCTACTTGGCGGGCTAGATAGGCTGAACCAAAGCCCCCATCAAAACTGGCAACATCGGTATCGGTTTGCTTAAAAATAGCGTGTTCTTGGCTAGCAAGGCTTAGATCGCAGGTCACATGTAAACTGTGACCACCACCTACGGCCCAACCAGGTACCACCGCAATAACTACTTTGGGCATAAATCGGATTAATCGTTGAACCTCTAAGATGTTCAATCTAGGAATCCCATCCTCAGCTTTGTATCCTGTCTTTGCCCGCACTCGTTGATCACCCCCAGAACAAAAAGCCCAGCCTCCATCTTTTGGAGATGGCCCTTCACCCGAGAGTAAGACAACCCCGATATTGTTGTCCTCTTTGGCATCAAGCAGTGCTTCATACAACTCAAAAACGGTTTTTGGACGAAAGGCGTTGCGAACCTCGGGTCTGTTGAAGGCGATACGTGCCACACCGTTTCTAGTGGCATAGGTTATGTCTTCAAATGTTTTTTTAGGGATCCATATACTCATAAATACTCCTTTTGGATGTCCAGTTAGATGGGTCTGCTATAACTGGGAAATGAACAATTCAATTTCTTTTTGCCAAGTTTTAGGGTTGTCCCAGTGAACGCGGTGACCTGCTCCTTCTATAATGCTAAGATAAGAAGAAGGTAACATTAGATGCATTCGTTGGTTTATTGCTTTAAACTTTGAGTCATCTTCCCCCACTAAAAGCAGTACAGGCATGCGAAGGCTAGTAAGTCTATTTTCCACACTTGGCATAGTTCCCGCACCAAATCCTAACAAACTGTTGGCAATCCAGATGGGCTGCTGATTCTGCTGGATTTGTTTATAGGTCGCATTAATCGCTCGAGCATTGGGCGTATTAAATAGTGAAATATCCTCCCAATACCGTAAAAAAGACGAGTAATCCGACATTATTTCATCTGCTCGTTGGGCATCTAGGCTTTGCCTACTTTGGCGCTCGGTTTCTGAGGAAATTCCAAAATGTCCACTTTCAAGAACCAAGCCTTTACACAAGCTGGGATACTGAGTGGCTAGAGAAAGCGCAAGTCGTGCCCCCATGCTGTACCCTACCAAAATCACTGGTTTTTGACAATAATGACGAATGAAATAAGCCAAGTCCGCTACCTGTTCCTTAGCTGAGAATCGGTAATGCAATTCGGCACCCTCACTAGCTCCATGTCCGAGTAAATCCAAAGAAACAAGTCGGTGTGTACTCGCTAAATCAATCTCCGATAAAGCTTCATTAAAAATAGCATGAGAGCCTAAAAAACCATGCAAAAAAACTATATCCTGTTCTCCATCACCCTGTGTTAGGTAATAATATTGAAGTCCTCGTACTTGTTGATGTTGCCCCCTCATATTACTGCCTCAATTGATTGCGCTCAGCAATGGATGCTTGGCTATTGGTGATAAACTCAACGATGCGAACATTCGAAGCGGAATTAGTTGACGTAGGGTGTGATAGCTTCGGTTTATCCGGCTTCCCTATGTTAAGCTGCTTAGCCTGAGAGTGATTACCTTCACTGGTTAATATATTTGTTTGGAGTACATTCTGCATTTGTTCGGCCCAATTAGACTCCCATAGCTGTTTAGAATGGGCGATTTTTGTGTAGAACAGCCCGTAGCCCTGTGCAAGATGCTCAATGGATACCGGTTGGGGAGTTAGAAACCATTCCATGCTTTCTGGAGCTGCTTGTTGAACGGGTAGGCTACTGAAAATACTGCCACCTCCGTTATTAATGACAAAAATTATTAATGGTTGGGTGATGAGTTTTGCAGATAATAGGGCGTTGATGTCATATAAAAACGCAATATCACCAGTAATGAGAGCCATAGGTAGTTGGGTGGCTAAGGACACTCCTAGTGCAGTAGAACTAATCCCATCGATTCCTGCAGCGCCTCGCTGGGCTAGCAATGGGTTGTCAACCGACCACATAGGAGCAAATAACCCTTGATCACGAACTGGTAAAGAGTTGGATAAAAAAATGGGGGTTGATGGCGGGATAATGGTACTTAGCCGGTGAAATACCGCCCCATCGGTAAGTATATCGTTTTTAGTATGGGAGAATTGTTTCGCTAACCGCTTTAAATGTTGCCCATGTTGCTCATCAAGGGCATTATGCCAATCTTTGGCTGTAACTTGAGTGTACTTTTTTTTCAGATCAACCCAATAAAAAGCCGCTTCTGGAGTGATGAAATAAGGTTCACTGGTTAATGCGTCTTCGAAAGGTTCATGCGTGATGAACCGTAGTTGAGTGAGGTGCTTACTCTCGGATAAAAAACGAGCCAAAGCTGGGTTTACTACTTCCTTTCCTAAACGAACAATTCCGTCAATTGATGTGAATGGAGATGAGCCGGGATGCTTTAAACGGTATAGCCATGCTTCCCACCCTAAAATAACTTTGCTTTTAATCATCTTTGAATCTTCCAAATCCCACCCATACAAGGAAGCTCCTGGCTCTAGAATGAATCGGGCATTTGGATGCTTTGCGAGAGTAGGTAGGAGTTTAAACCATTGAAATGGGGTAGGATCTGACCCTATGACGATCAAAGGTCTCTTCATTTCAGCATAGCTATTCTGCACCTGATCAGGGTGCAATAGCAGTGCTTCTTTATCAAGGACCTGGTTCAAATATTTGTGGTGAGTATTAAAAGTAGGCTCCTGCTTAGCAGTAGCAGAATGTAATCTGGAAGGTGTAGTTAGCCCTACTAATTCAGGTCGAACTAGGCGATGAGAGGGTAGGTCCGATACGGAAATAGTAGAAGCTTCTTTTGCTTCTAAAACCAATGCTCTACTGTCCTGAACATATTGGTTAAACTGTTCTTGTGTTGGTTCAAAAGGCTTGTTGAAAGGAACGTTGATATGAACAGGCCCCCCTGAGGTGGCCAACTGTAATGCGCGTATCACATCTTCTTGGATATCCGATGGATTTTCTTTCCCGTTTTGAGTTTCCGCCTCTGGTAATTGGATAAAATCCAAAACATGCCTGCCAAATAGATGCTGCTGTTGTATAGTTTGTGATGCTCCAACTTGTTGGAGATGTGCTGGGCGATCGGCAGTGAGGACGACCAGTGGAATTGAAGATTGATAGGCTTCGATAACAGCGGGGTAATAATTCGCGCCAGCTGTTCCGGATGTACAACAAAGAAGTGTAGGTCTTTTTGATACTTTAGACATTCCGAGCGCCACGAAACCGGCTGATCGTTCATCGATGACAGAAACACATCGAATACCGGGAAAATGAATAAGTGCAAGTATAAGAGAGGTATTTCGAGAACCAGGAGAAAGAACGGCCTCTTTTATGCCTTGGTTGTAACACTCTTTAATTAGCGCAGAGGCCGAACTAAAGGATAGGGTCTTTTGCATAATGTTTTTCCAAAGGAGGAGATTCTTGTACCCGCGTTGCAATTCGTACTGCGTCTACCATAGGTTTGAATTTGAGTTCGGTTTCCATCCATTCATTTTTTGGATCCGAATCTTCAACTATACCGCATCCTGCATAAAAATGAGCCGTATTTTTCTCAATTAAGCCACTTCGAATTGCGACGTAGAATTCACCTGTGCCATGTGAGTTAATCCACCCAATTGGGGAAGCATACCAACCCCTGGTAAAAGATTCTTCTTTTTCGATAAATTCAAGTGCTTTCTCCCTAGGAAATCCACCTACTGCAGGGGTTGGATGGAGATCTTTAAGTACGTTTGTTCTAGAAACCCCTTTTTTGAATATAGCTGATATCGGTGTATAAAGATGTTGTACGTTAGGTAGCTTTTTTACTTGTGGTGAGCTAGAATGTTCCATCCGTTCTGAATAGGGCACTAAATCTTCTTCAATGGCTTCTATAACTATTTGATGCTCGAGTCTGTCTTTCTTAGAATTTAGGAGTTTACCTGCGAGATCATCATCCTCCTCATAGGTTTTGCCTCGCATTGAACTACCTGCTAAACTTTCAGTTTCAACTTGGGTAGGTGTAAATCGGGCTAATCGTTCTGGAGTAGCCCCTATAAAATAAGAATCACCTTTTGGATTTACGCAAAAAACAAAACAATCTGGGTATTGTTGTTCAAGATTTGAAATTACATCTGCTGCTTTGGGTTTCTGCGATAGTGATTGGGTAACTTTTCGAGCAAGAACTACTTTTTTTAACTCCTTGGCGTCAAATGCTTTTTTTGCTTTTATGACCATTTTTTTCCATGCTGTAAATGCTCTGATATTGCCGGGTTGATTACCTAAAGTCTGTGGATTAGTGGTAAATGAACTATCAATCTTGGATGGTAAAAATGTAGATAGTAGTTTTTTATTGTGCTCTACATTACCATTGATGTATGTGGAGTCATATGGATTATGGTTAGTCCATGAATACAATTTATCTTGAAACTTATTTACCAGATTATCAACCGTTTCAAAATCATTAATACGTTCTATCAAACTAAGTGTAGCTTCATCTTTGGTTTTTACAATGGTCCATTCTGGTAAATGAAAGAGAGAAGGTTCAAAGTCGGCCCATTCTGAATTTTTTTTTAGGGTATTAAAAAAAGAAAACCCACCAAGTAATTGAAGAGGGTATGGTCTGCTTAGTGAATTAAAATGATGGACCCTGTTGAATAGATTTTTACCTAAGGCGGAAGTTCTATGAAACCTATTACTGCCGCTTGTACTTACTCGTTCTAAAGCACCTTGCCCCACAATCGTGAAAGAATTCGTTGGGTGAGATAAATAAAAGGTTGGCTTAGAGGTGACAAGTCGTTTAGCCAAATCATTATTTGTCTGCATAGGTACAGGTAGACTTATTGCTACATACTCATGCTCGTTAGAATGGTGGATATGTTGATCTAATACAGTATGTAAAAATGCTCTAAATGCTGGCCAGTTGAACCTATTTTTTGGCATTGAAAAAAGATTAACCTGTTATTTAGTTGAACTTTCAATATAAATTGAAAATTCAACTTTATAAAGGATAATCAAAATTTTTTACGGGTTCTGCTTAAATATTAATCTTCATCTAGCATCGTCGTCTAAGCCATGTATAAAAGGATGTTTTATTCCAAAATCATTCGGGTTGTATGGAGCATGTTGATAAAAATAATTCCAAGCAAGCTCACTTTTCCCATCACTATCGACCCAGTTAGGGTGAGATTGCTTGATTAACCCAACGATTCGTTTGGCATAGACTTCTCTTTCAGCCAAATCACTAATCCTTGGTAGTGCTTTCATCATAAGGTCTAGATTATACCCACAATCATAGTCAGTGGGCTTAGTCTGCTCAATAAACATAAATCATTCGTTATTAAATTGTTAAGAAGAATAAAGTTAAAACTTTTTTACCAAATACATTTTTTTTACTTGTATAATATGAAGTAGCATAATGCTTAATTTTTAATTTGATAGATATTTGGTTGTGAGAAGATCTTCGTGTATTAAGGTTCTCCTGAAAAAGTAAATTAGCTTACACTCGTATATTATGATGTGTATTTTTCATATTACACATTTTATCCATTCAATTCTTTTTATTTTATTTCAATGATATATAAATCGATTATTGATGCGGTTGGAAATACCCCCATCGTTCAACTACAGCACATATATAAGGGTTTGGGATCGATGTTGGCTAAAGTTGAATACATGAACCCCGGAAACAGCGTTAAAGATCGGATTGCTATTAAGATGATAGAAGACGCTGAGAAAAAGGGACTATTGAAACCAGGAGGAACAATTATTGAAGGAACTTCAGGAAATACAGGGATGGGGCTTGCGTTGGTGGCCATAGCCAAGGGATATAAATGTATTTTTACCACGACCGATAAACAAAGTCAATCCAAAATCGACATTTTACGGGCTGTAGGTGCTGAGGTGCTTGTGTGTCCGACCAATGTTGAACCAGAAGATCCACAAAGTTATTATTCGGTAGCTAAGCGATTAAGCTCGGAATTATCCAACTCTTTTTATCCGAATCAGTACGATAATAAGAGTAATTTATTGGCCCATTATGAAACAACGGGACCCGAAATATGGGAGCAAACTGAGGGCGCTATAACTCATTATGTCGCTGGAATGGGGACAGGTGGTACCATATCGGGAGTGGGTAAGTTTTTAAAAGAGCAAAATCCCGATATTAAGGTCATTGGGATTGATTCGTTTGGTTCCGTGTATAAAAAGTATTTTGAGACAGGTGAGTTCGATAAAAACGAAATAAAGCCCTACATGACCGAAGGAATTGGTGAGGATATTATTCCCGGTACCATAGATTTTAGTTATGTTGATCAGGTCATTCAAGTGGGTGATAAAGAGTCGGCACTCCGAACTCGGGAGCTGGCTTCAAAAGAAGGCTTGTTTATAGGTTGGTCATGTGGAGCGGCAGTTGAAGGAGCGCTAGAGTACCTAAAAAATCATCCTTTATCCGCCAATGATACCATGGTAGTGATACTACCAGATAGTGGAACCCGGTACCTAAATAAAGTGTATAATGACGATTGGATGAAAGAGCAGGGTTTCTTAGAATAAACCTAGATTAGCCAGGAACGTCATCAGACTTAAATATAATTACAGCATGAATAGTAACAACAATACCCCGAAGCCATCTAAAACGATAAAAGGACCTAAAGCAGGAACCATGGAGATTGAACTTAGCGAAGCTGAATCCATGGGGACCTATTCTAATTTGGTTATGATAACGCATTCACCATCGGAATTTATCTTAGATTTTATAGCAGTTATGCCAGGAGTTCCAAAGGCCAAAGTAGCCAAACGAATGATTCTGACTCCGGACCACGCTAAACGCTTAATGAACGCTCTTCAAGATAATGTCTCCAAATATGAAGCTGAACACGGGGCCATTCAAAACAAGACCAAGGATATTCCATTGTACAGAGGCCCTCAAGCAGAAGCATAGATCCTAAAGCCCGTACTATAAATCCTGGAGCTTTAGCACAGGTTCGCAAGCAGAAAAATAACCCTCAAGTAACATCAAAAGCTGTTTGCCACTTCCATTATCAACTAAGGGAGTTATTTTCGAATAAGTTTTATACCGATTATACCCACACACAAGAAAAGTAGATGTGGAATAAGTGCAGCCCAAATTGGAGGCAGTAGACCTAGTGCACCAAATGGTTCCATGATTTTCATGATAACCAGGTACAAGAAACTGATCACCAAGCCGGCAGCAATGTACACCCCTTTCCCCCCTCTACGTCGAACGGCTGCCACCGCAAATCCAATAATCAAGACCACTACAATTGAGAAGGGGTAGGCCATCCGGGCATACAGTTGAACTTGTGGTATTTCAATACCACTGGCACCACTACGTTTAATTCCGTCAATGTACTGAAAAGCTTCGGTATAGCTTAATTGATAAATATCAGAGCTACTTCGTGCTAAATCTTGAGGAAGTAGGCTGAGAAGAGTATCAAATCCTGCTACATTACGCTCTACAAAGCCTGAATCGGTAAATATCCGTTCTTGAACGGTGGTAAGACGCCACTCATTTTTATCTTCCAACCATGCCATATTAGTAGCAGTAAGAAGTTTTTTCACACCTCTTTGGTCGAATTGAACCATCCGAATTCGATAGGCTGTTTTTTGGTCGCGATCGAAATAATTCACTTGCAAATAGCTCCCGGGTGAAAGTTCTCGATAAATATCGTTACGATCTAGTTGTTCATTTTTTTGCTTAATGTATTGCTCTTCAAACTGAATTCTCTGGGCATTAGATGCAGGAATGATCCAGGCATCTAAGGCGCTAAGACCTACCGCACTTATTAATCCAAACATAAGGTAAGGGATGAATAATCTATATAGGCTCACCCCGGCTGCTTTTAGGGAGGTAATTTCAAGACGCTCTGAAAGTTGGCCTACCAGATATAAACAAGCCGAAAATATGGCTAAAGGCAATACTAGCCGAATCATTTCGGGGATATAATTGATATAGTAATCGCCCCAAATTTCCCCCATAGTAGCACCACGATCTGTAAAATCGTCGCTGTTTTCTGAGAAATCGATGATAATAAAAATAAAAATTAGCACCACTAATACCAGCGAAGTGATCGAAATTAAGCGACGAATGATATATCGATCTAGATGTTTCACTCGGTAACTCGATCCGATTTGTTGGGTAATAATGAGCGCAAATCGTAGCTTAGATGTAATAATAATAGGAAGCCAATCATCATATAGAAGAGGTTGAAAGACCACATTCCCAAAAATGGGCTAATAAACAATCTATCGGCTAATTTTTCTCCTTGAATTACCGATATCCAGTATACTGTTAACAATATTGAGGCGATAATTGCGGCATATCCAACATTCCCTTTCCGTGTGAGTATCCCAATAGGCGCACCCAATAAAACAAATATAATGCAGGCAAAAGGAATGGAGAATTTCTTGTGAATTTCAACCCAATACCGTTGAATTCGTTTAACTCTCCATAACTCATTACTTTTGGTCCGCTCAATTTTGGATTGGGCATTTTCAACTTGGCTGTATCCTAAATTTGCAAGACGAATTTTTTGCGTAATAGAACCGACTTGGTTTAGAATAAAGAGATTTGATTGGCCTATATGCCCTGATTTAGTAGGTTTAGTAGATGCAGTACCTTGGTTGTAGGTTGCTGGATGAAGTGTACTTATGGAATCCTCAACTATTTGATAGCGGAGTTCTTTTATTTCTTGTTCCAGGGTATCAACAACAAACGCCATCGCCTGAATACTCATGGTGCGATCACTTCGAGAAGAGCTTGAGCCCACACTTCGATTAAAAGCTAGGTCAGAAAGATCAAAGGTTTTTCGGTGCTTTTGGAACTTGATTTGCTCCATATTTCGGTCTCGAGTAGCCGCTCGTTTGCTAGGATATCGAAGAATTTCACCATCGAATAAATGCAAGGTAAGTGCTTCCGTGCCCTCACTTGTTAAAAAACCTTTATCTGCTTTAATGTAGGCTCTATTTTGAAGATTGGTGGGTTCTTGAAATAGGGTAATGTGATATAAAGTGTCTGAAACAGGATCTATCCGGTCGACCAGAAAAGTGTAGCCTTCAATGCCGTCATAGAACACATTGGGTTCTAACTCGAAACCGGGCTTTTTTAGTCGAATATCTATGAATAGGCTTCTAGCTTTACTATTGGCTTCGGGGAGCACCGCATTTGAAAACCACATAAGCCCAGCCGACAATAAAACAGACGCTATCAAAACGGGCATAATTATCTGTAGAGTATTCACTCCAGAAGCTCTGAGGGCAGTTAATTCATTGTGCTCTGAAAACTTCCCAAACGCCATTAGGCTGGCAACTAGCACCGCCATAGGTGCAGCCAGTACAACCATATAGGCTAGATTAGTAATGATTAGTTCAAGAATAACCCCTAGAGGAATATCTTTACCGATGAGTTTATCGATATGTAACACCAAGAACTGCATGAGCAGAACAAACATGACCCCGAAAAAACAAAAGAGGAATGGGCCCAAATGTTTTTTGAGTAAATCTATTTGTAGCGGGTTCAATTTCATCGATTTTAATTTTGAAAAAGAAAACAAGGAGAAGTGTTTATAATCTACGATCAAGTCTCGGTAAATGCTTTCAACATAGCCAAATATATGGTATTATTGGAATCCATTTGCGAATAATCAGCCACCAAAACTCAAGTGCCTATAATCCACCGTTACTATTCTATTCATTAGTACTTTTTAGGTGCCAACATTACAGTTCAGATGCATTTGTACATGTTGGGCGATAATAATACTCATTTTCGCCTCAGTGGTAGACGTGCGTCTTTTTGCTCAAGAGCGTGGAGGGGGGCAAAATCAAAATCTTCAGCAACAGCAACGTCAACAGCAAGAAGATGAGGAATTTAGTCAGGATTCCTTAACCATTGAAGTGATACCGGATAGTTTACTTGAAGGAGTGAAAATCTACCGGTTCCAGCCGAAATTTGGGGCTGCAAAATTGTACGCTCCCAAAGTAGGTGCGCTATACTCAAGTCCATCAACCAGTTGGGACATAGCTGTCCGATGGGATAGCGTTTCAACCTATACCATCCAAAACAATTGGTATAATACCGATATAGCCCCATTAACGATTGTATATTTTGAAGATTTTATATCGTTAAAAATGGAGCAAAATGAGTTGACCATTCGCCGTCAGCTCATTCGCGAAGCTAAAGCACAACAAGAGGAGAGTAGGGGTTTATTGGATTTTCGGATTTCGGTTCCAGGTGGCGAAAACTCTGCGTTTACCACCATTTTCGGAACAGATGAGGTGAGTTTAAGGGTGAATGGATCAGCTAACATGAATGTAGGTGCTTCCATACAAAAGCTCGATGATGGAACATTACCAGAAGACCTTCGCACTCGGGTAGACCCTACCTTTAACCAGAATTTACAGCTCAATATTCAAGGTAATATTGGGGATAAATTAACCATCGCAACCGATTGGGATACCGAGCGTCAATTCGATTTTCAGAATAGACTCAGTATAGTGTATGAAGGGTACGAAGATGAGATTATAAAAAGTATTGAGATGGGAAACGTATCCATGGAAACTGGAAATTCCCTGGTTTCTGGTGGTAAATCACTCTTTGGAATAAAGGCCATTTCAGAGTTAGGCCCTCTTAAGTTAACTTCTGTGGTCTCCCAACAAAAAGGAAAGAGTAATTCTCAGAAAATATCGGGAGGTTCTCAAGAACAAGCTATTGATATCACTCCAGCAGATTATGAGGATGGGCGTCACTTTTTCTTGGATTTTTATAATCGTCAGCAATTTGAGCAAGCATTAAGCGATCCTCAAAACATCCTGCAACCCTATCAGGTGTCAGAATTGTATTTATATGTCCGCAGGGCTGAGCAAATTCCAGGCGAATCTGCGGTACAGGCCATTGCTTTACTCGATTTAGGGGTAAACCGTTTCAATGATCAGTTATACGGATTACCAGGTAATGATCGCGATCGGTATAACGAGGTCACGTTAAATGAATTGAGAGCGACCAATTCAAATGCCACAAACGAAGATTTCGGAGCAACTGCTCAAGAATATGTAGACGCTCCATTTGAACTGCTACAAGAGGGGATTGATTACACCTTTAATCGTGCATTGGGCTTCATAAGTATGAAGAGTTACATTAACACAGGTGATGCTGTTGCGGTTGCCTATGTCTACAACGATCCGGAGCAGGGTGGGGCTCCCGTTGCGGTTGGGGAATTGAATGCATCAGGAAATGACCGGATTTATTTGAAGTTACTACGGCCAGGGGGGATGACCACCTCGGATAAAGCGTGGGAGTTAACGATGCGAAATATCTATTCGTTAGGCGTTTCTGGCATTAATCCAGAAGGATTTGAGCTTGAAATTGCGGATACACGAGGTAACATACCCGAAGTAAATTTACCTGGCAGGTCTACTACGTTGTTGCAAGATTTAGGACTTGACCGGTTAAATTCGGAAGGAGCAACTATTCCAGATAATCAGATTGATTTTACAGGGATTACCCTTGATGCAGGAGCGGGTCGCATCATGTTCCCGTATCTAGAGCCATTCGGGAAGCGAATAGATGAAATTCTTGGGAACTCAGTAAGTGACTCAGTTCGTCAATCCCTTACCTTTGTAGAATTGTATGAGCTTAAACAGAGCGACGCACGTGATATTTCTAAGAACCGTAATTACACCATATCGGGTAATTCTAAAGGAGGAGTTTCAGGATCTTTTTATCTTGGGTTTGGTCTTATAGAGGGCTCGGTAAAAGTGTTTGCTAACAACGTTGAGTTGACCGAAGGTACTGATTTTGAAGTCGATTACTCGTTTGGATCACTCACCATCATGAATGAACGCTACCTTGCCCCAGGTCAAGAAATAGAAGTAGAGTATGAGAGTAATCAGTTCTCAATTATAGGCCAGAAAAATTTTACAGGTTTAAGAGCCGAATATCGCGTGAATGATGATATTCAATTTGGTAGTACTTTTTTCAAATTAAAGGAACAGCCACTGTCGGATAAAAT
>NTKP01000042.1 GCA_002457365.1 Rhodothermaeota bacterium MED-G12 | reverse complement strand
CTCCATGGTAAAAATTATATTAAAACCTTCGAGTCCAACCCTACGCCCTGATCATCCAAAAGAATATCAAGTTCTAGCTCGCACAAACAATCTGTTTTATGCTCAATATGTGAAAGAACATGTCTGCGGTATTGAGTTGATTTCAAAACCATGACAGACTTAAAATATACGGTATAAGTATAGATGAAGTCAACCTTTTATTTACTTTTTTATAGAAAAAATAGCTTAGGTTCTTGCTCAAAAAAAAAGTGCCTTACCGTTACAGTAAGAGCACTTTTAGTCAAAATTCGGAGCTATTATTTTTGCTCTTCGTCAGAATCTTCTTCCGTTTTTTCTTCGCCAGATTCGTCGGTGATTTCTTCTGCTTCAGACGTTGCTTCAGTGGCTACAGCAGACGCATCAACCTGTTCGGCTGTTGCTTCTGTATCAGCACTAGGGGACTCCTCAGAGACTACTGTTGCTTCTTCTACAGTACTAGGCGCTTCCGCTTTTTTAGTGGCTGCTTTACCTGCACGTCGTGTCTTTTTCTTTTTGGTTTCTTTGCCTTCTGGCTGAACGTCATTAAAGTCAACTAACTCTATCACGGCCATTTCAGCACCATCACCTTGTCGGTGCCCAATTTTTATTACGCGCGTATATCCACCTGGTCGTTCACCTGCAGCAGGGCCGACTTCAGCAAAGAGGGATTTAACCGTTTCTTTATCCTGTAAAGCAGCAAATACTACTTTACGGTTCAAGTTGTTGTCTTCTTTTGAACGCGTAATTAATGGCTCTACAAAGCGTCTCAATTCTTTGGCTTTCGTTACCGTAGTTACGATACGGTGTTCCTTAACCAAAGCCTTCGTTAGGGCTCTAAATGTTGCTTTTCTGTGGGCAGCCGTTCTGCTTAAACCCTTTCCTTTTACTCTATGGCGCATGATTATATCCTATGCTTAGTCTAAATATTTAGCTACGTCCATACCGAACTGAAGATTTTTTTCTTCAATTACGTCGATAAGTTCCGTAAGAGATTTCTTTCCAAAGTTTCTGAATTTTAAGAGATCGTGTTCGTCTCTTGCCACTAATTCACCAATGGAATTGATGTTGGCAGACTTAAGACAGTTGTACGCACGTACACTAAGGTTCAAGTCTTCGATACTGGTTCGTAACAGGTTGGCTATTCGCTGTTTTTCAGCGTCAACTTCTTCCTCTTCCTGTGCGAAAGGCTCTTCAATCTTTTCAGTGATGAATTTTTCGATGTGATCTTTAAGAATTTTTCCTGCAAGCGTTAATGCTTCCTTAGCATTCACTGATCCATCTGTTTCAACATCCATTACAAGCTTCTCATAATCAGTACGCTGACCTACGCGAACGTTTTCGACGTTGAAACGAACAGAAGTAATCGGAGTGAAAATTGCATCGATAGGAATTAAATTGATATCCTCTTCTTCTAGAGTCATCTCCTCGGCAGGTACATATCCTCTGCCACGTCCAACACGAAGCTCAATTTCTAAGTCGGCATCGGAAGCTAGATTTGCAATCACTAAATCAGGATTTAAGACATCATATTCAGCTGTTGCTGCATCAATGTCCCCAGCCGTTAACGCACCCGCGCCTTTTTTTGTTAAATGAATAACACCTGAGCTCTGTTCTACTTGCTTAAAACGAACTTGCTTGAAGTTCAGAATGATTTCATACACATCTTCTTTTACCCCTTCGATGCTGGAATACTCATGGTCAACCCCGCCTATTTTAATGGCGGTAATCGCAGTACCAGGTAGGGATGATAAAAGAACGCGACGGAAAGAATTACCAATAGTAACTCCGAATCCACGCTCCATTGGTTGTAGAACAAATGTTCCAAAGCTTTGTTCGTCTTTTACTACGTCCAGACTCTCTGGCATTTGAATGCTATAATTACTCATAATACTTTGGTGTGCAATTAAAAATTACTTCGAGTAAAGCTCGATGATGAGCTGTACGTTAATATTCTCTGGAATTTCTTCCATGGTAGGCTCGTACAAATACTTACCTGTACGCTCTTTTGGTTCTACTTCTAACCACTTGTACTTAGTACGCGGTGCATTAGCAATAGATTCGGTTACAACTTCAATGTTTCTTGATTTTGGTCGGACAGATATTACATCACCCACTTTTACGCGGTAAGATGGAATGTTTACCGTAATTCCGTTAACAACAATATGCTTGTGGGATACTAGCTGTCTAGCTTGACGGCGAGTTCTCGCAAAACCTAAACGGAAAATAGTATTGTCTAATCGAGATTCAAGATATTGTAATAGGTTTTCACCTGTCACCCCATCTTTAGCAGAAGCTTCTTCGTATAGATTACGGAATTGTTTTTCCAACAATCCGTAAGTGTATTTTGCTTTCTGCTTTTCTTCTAGCTGAATTGCGTATTCTGACTTTCGCTGAAATCTAGATCTGCCATGCTGACCGGGGCCGTATGGTTTTCTTTCTAGTGCTTTGCTTGCGCCAAAGATTGGTTCTTTGAATCGTCGCGCTTTTTTTTGTTTCGGGCCTCTATATCTTGCCATTAGTCAATAATATTTACGTGTTTAAACTCTTCTGCGTTTTGGAGGACGGCAGCCGTTGTGTGGAATTGGTGTTTTATCGATAATAGAATTGACTTCCAATCCCATATTTGACATTGCACGCACAGCAGATTCACGTCCAGAACCAGGTCCTTTCACAAATACATCTACTTTACGCAGCCCCATTTCATGAGCCGCTTTCGCAGCTGTTTCTGCACTAAGTTGAGCAGCATATGGAGTATTTTTTCTTGAACCTTTGAATCCTTCCTTTCCAGCACTAGACCAAGACAGAACATTTCCGTTACTGTCAGTGATAGTCACTATTACGTTATTGAAGGTGGCTTTGACAAAAGCCATTCCATTAGGATCACTTACCTGCTTTTTCTTTTTCCGCTTGCTTGCAGCCGAAGTTACTTGTTTTTTTGCCATTTGAGTGCTTCCGTTAGCTTAATAAATTATTTCTTTTTACCCGCAACAGTGCGTTTTCTACCTTTTCTAGTACGCGCATTAGTTTGCGTACGTTGTCCACGAACAGGCAAACCTTTTCTGTGGCGCACCCCTCGGTATGAACCTATCTCAATCAATCGGCGGATACTTCCATTAACTTCGCTACGTAATGCACCTTCTACCTTGATTTCGGTATCTAGTAAATTACGAATTGCGCTAACCTGATCGTCCGTCCAATCTTGAACTTTAGTATTTGGATCTATGTCCAACTGCTCAAGAATTTTAGCCGATGTTGTTCGACCAATTCCGAAGATGTAGGTTAAGCCAATGAGGCCTCTTTTCTGTTTGGGTAAGTCAACTCCTGCAATACGTGCCATATATACTTAGTATAGAATTATCCTTGTCTTTGTTTATGACGAGGGTTTTTCTTGTTAATTACGTACAGACGACCTTTTCGTCGTACAATTTTGTCGTCTGAACTTCTTTTTTTTACGGATGATCTGGTTTTCATGGTGAAACTCGATTATTTGTGACGATACGTTATTCTACCTTTACTTAAGTCATAAGGAGACATTTCAACTGAAACACGGTCACCAGGTAAAATTTTGATGTAATACATTCTCATTTTACCGGAAACATGCGCCAATATTTCGTGCCCATTTTCGAGTTTAACTCGGAATTGAGCATTGGGTAGTGCTTCTAAAATTTCGCCTTCTTGTTTAATTGGCTCTTGTTTAGCCATGATAAAATACGTTTTCTGGATTTTTCGATAGCTCAGCAATATAGTCAAAAGTACTTAGAATTTCAGCCTCTCCTTCTCGAACTACAATATCGTGTTCGAAATGAGCCGACAAACTTCCATCAGCACTAACTATTGTCCAGCCATCAGATAATGTTTTTACTTTCCATGTTCCCATGTTAATCATGGGTTCAATCGCAAGCGTCATACCCGATCGTAATCGTGTACCCTTGCCTTTCCTTCCATAATTTGGGACAGACGGGTCTTCATGTAATGACTTACCTAAACCGTGTCCTACCAAATCACGAACCACCCCATAACCTTCCTGCTCACAGGTTGATTGTATGGCGTGTCCAATGTCACCTAATTTATTTCCATGGATTGCTTGCTCTATTCCGAAATGAAGAGAATTTAGTGTTGTTTGTAACAACTTCTTTACCTCATCATCTACTTCGCCTACTATGAAAGTGTATGCATGATCACCAAAGTAACCATTCTTTTCCACTCCACAATCCACAGAAACAATATCACCTTCCAAAAGCTTCCTATTACTTGGAATACCGTGGACAACCTCTTCATTTACCGAAATACATAACGTAGCCGGAAATGGATTTGATGAAGGACCGTAGCCTTTGAAAGCAGGTCTTCCACCTTGATCCGCGATAAAATCTTCAGCAATCCGATCTAATGTAGCAGTAGTAACACCTGGTTCAATTTTCTGAGCAATCTTACCTAAAGTTTGAGATACAATCAGCGTACTTTCACGCATCTTCTCAATTTCAGATTCAGATTTCAGATAAATCATGCCTAGGCATTCCTTTCGAAATCACATGCACGAGCTTACGCTCTTACATACGACGACTACGACCTTTTATCTTACCCGTCTTCATGAAGCCGTCATAGTGACGCATCATTAAGTGGCTTTCTATCTGTTGGAGAGTATCTAGCGCAACACCTACAATAATAAGCAAGCTAGTACCTCCGTAGAATAGAGCAAAACCTGGAGTCACGCCAAAGTTGATAACAATGGCGGGCAGGATTGCCACAAAGGATAGGAAAAGAGATCCTGGAAGTGTGATTTTAGTTAAAATATTGTCAATGAACTCTACAGTGGACTTTCCTGGACGTACTCCAGGTATAAATCCACCTTGTCTTTTCATGGTATCTGCCATTTCCTTAGGATTGATGGCAATAGCCGTATAGAAAAATGTGAAAAACACACAAATCAAAAAGAATACTATGGAGTATAATAATCCTGAGTAATCTACTGACCATGAGGTCAGTAATTGGATCGTCTCATTTTCCGGGAAAAATGAACCAATTGTACTCGGAATAAACATAATTGACTGTGCAAATATAATGGGCATTACACCTGCTGCATTTACTCGAAGTGGTAAATACTGAGTGGTCCCCCCATAAACTTTTCTGCCTACAACACGCTTAGCATATTGTACAGGGATTTTACGTGTTCCTTGAGTAAGTAATACTACAGCGGCAATAATTAATACTAACACTGCAATCTCAATGACTACAAGAATCGCGTTAGCTTTCGTAGTTACTTCGTTAATTAAGTTTGCTGGTAATACCGCAATAATACCAATCATAATGATGAGAGAGATCCCGTTACCAATTCCTCTATCGGTAATTCGCTCTCCAAGCCACATCACAAATACCGTACCTGCCGTTAAAACGATCACTGAGCTAATAGTAAAACCTAGTTGCCCTATAACGATTGCTTGTGGGGAGGTTGCGATGAGGTTGATAGAAAAAGCTATCGCCTGTAGTGCAGTAATTGCCACTGTTCCATAACGAGTAAGCCTAGTGATTTTCCGGCGTCCTTCTTCACCTTCTCGTTGTAGTTTTTGGAAATAAGGAACAACTGCGCCCATTAACTGAATGATAATCGAAGCAGTGATATAGGGCATAATTCCAAGAGCAAAGACACCAGCTCGTGAGAACGCTCCTCCAACAAACATATCAAATAAACCTAGTAAGCTGTTATTTGCTCCAGCTGTGGAAGCCAGCAAAGCAGATGCATCTACCCCAGGTAGGGTAATGTAACTACCCATTCGATATACCATTAATATTCCGATTGTGTATAAGATTCGATTTCTCAAATCTTCAATCTTAAATATATTTCGGAAGTTTTCGATCAGACTCATGCGTCGTTAACTCAAATGTTATTATGCTATAGTTACAGTTCCACCAGCTTTCTCGACTTTCTCTTTAGCCGAACCACTCGCTGCATGTACTTCTATTTCAAATTTTTGTTCTAAATCACCACGACCAAGTAGCTTAACCTTATCATTCTTATGTGCTAGTCCGGCTACAACTAAATCGACAAGTGTTATGGTAGTTTCTAGCTTGCCAGCATCTATATACTCAGCAATTGTGCTGACATTGATTGGCCGGTGAGTGACTCTGTTTGGGTTCTTAAAACCAAATTTCGGTACTCTTCTTTGTAAAGGCATCTGACCACCCTCAAACCAAGCTCTCTGAGAATATCCCGAACGTGATTTCTGGCCATTCATTCCACGACCAGATTCCTGGCCTTTTCCAGAACCTTCACCACGACCAACACGTTTGCCTGGTTTTTTGTTTGCAGCAGGTGCTTTTAAGTTACTTAAATCCATAGTAGTTCCCTTTGGGTATTAACCTTCAAATACTTTGTTCATTGTAATCCCTCTTCTCTGAGCAACTTCGACGGGATCCGTTAAATCTTTTAATGCTTGGAAAGCAGCTTTCACCATGTTGTGCGGGTTTGAAGACCCTTGAGACTTAGATAGAATATTATGAACTCCAGCTACATCCAATAAATTTTTAACTGCTCCACCGGCAATTACACCAGTACCTTCAGAGGCAGGACGTAATAATACCTTACCAGCACCAGCTTTTCCTACTACTTGATGATAGATACTACCACTTTTCGTTAAAGGAACTCGTATTAAATTTTTCTTAGCATTGTCGAACCCTTTTTGGATAGCATCCGAAACCTCATTTGCTTTTCCTAAACCATGGCCAACTACACCATTTCCGTCTCCTACCACAACGATAGCATTGAAACTAAAACGACGCCCACCCTTAACAACCTTAGAAACTCGGTTCACATGAACCAGTTTTTCTTCTAGGTTTAGGTTAGCAGCAGGTACTGATTGTTTTCTTCTTACTTTAGGCATTTCTATTTCCTTTCAATTAAAAGTCTAATCCAGCTTCCCGAGCAGCATCGGCAACAGCCTTGATGATACCATGAAACTCATATCCACTGCGGTCATACACAGCAGTTTTAATTCCTTTATCAAGAGCGATTTGAGCAATTGAAGCTCCCGCTTCTTTGCCACCCTCAACGGTCGATTTTGCACTTGAAGAACCAAGGGTTACTCCAGCTACATCATCTATCAGTTGCACATAAAGTTGTTTATTACTTTTATACACACTTATTCTTGGGCATTCAGCAGTACCAGATATGGTTGACCTGATACGCTTTCTTATTTTTGTACGTCGCTCTGTTTTAGCAATATTCTTATTCATATCAATATTCCTTATTTAGCAGCTGATTTACCGGCTTTACGTCTTATTTGTTCGCCTTGGTAGCGAATACCCTTCCCTTTGTAAGGCTCAGGTTTTCTGAAAGAGCGTATTTTAGCAGCCACTTGACCAACTAATTCTTTGTCAATTCCAGAAATGATCACAATTGGGTTTTTGGTAGATTTGGTATCTACTTCAAGTTCTATGCCTTCTGGTGGCACGAAGAAAATCGGGTGAGAATATCCTAAATTGAGCTCTAAAACACCGTTGGTGATAGCTGCACGGAAACCGACTCCGATAATCTCTAACTTTTTACTGTAACCATCGGTTACTCCAACCACCATATTGTGGATGAGAGAACGATATAAACCGTGTAATGCTCTATCTGTTTTAATATCAGATGCGCGCTTTACAACTAGTTCGGTGTCATTCTGTTCTAATTGGATGTTGGGATGTAGTTGCAATGAACTAGTCCCTTTTTGTCCCTTAACGGTAACCATATTGTCTGCACCTATGGTGAGTTCAATCTGATTGCTTAGTGGGATGGGTAATTTTCCTATACGAGACATGATGTAATATCTTTATTAGTAAACGGTGCAAAGTACTTCACCACCCACATTCAACTTGCGGGCTTCTTTATCAGTCATTACTCCCTGAGAAGTAGAGAGTATCACAATACCCAAGCCATTTTTTGATCTGGGTACCTCGATAGATGAACTGTATTTTCTAAGACCAGGTTTTGATACTCGATCGATATCTCTAATGACTGGATGTCCGTATGAATCGTACTTCAAAAACATACGAATTAATCCTTGTTTGCCATCTTCAATATCGATGAACTTAGAAATATATCCTTTATCGACAAGGATTTTGGCCATGGCCCGCTTCAATTTTGATGCGGGTACATCCACTCTTCTGTGGCCAGCTTGTTGAGCGTTACGGATGCGTGTTAAAAAATCTGCTATTGGATCATTCATAGTTATTACCAGCTTGCTTTTCGTATTCCTGGGATTTTTCCTTGCGATGCAAGTTCACGGAATTTAATCCGAGAAACTCCATACTGTCCTACATAACCTCGTCCTCTACCAGTTAAACTGCATCGATTTCGAACGCGTGTAGGACTAGCATTACGCGGTAATTTTTGCAAACCTTCGTAGTCTCCAGCTTCCTTTAAAGCTTGACGCTTCTCAGCGTATTTGTCTACGGTTAGTTTTCTTTTTTCGTTTCGTGCTATCCAGGATTTCTTAGCCATATTAATACTTGTTATATATTCTTGAAGGGCATTCCGAAGTGCTTAAGCAATGCATAAGCTTCTTCATCGGTTTCTGCACTTGTTACAAAAGTAACATCCATTCCGTGCATTTTTGTCACTTTGTCGGTGTCAATCTCAGGGAATATTGTGTGTTCTTTAATACCCATGGTGTAGTTTCCACGACCATCAAAGCTCTTATCAGGTACTCCTTGAAAGTCACGTGTTCTTGGCAGTGCTAGAGTTACAAGTCGATCTAAAAATTCGTACATAATACGACCTCTAAGTGTAGCCTTACATCCTATTGGCATGCCCTCACGTAACTTGAAGTTCGAAATCGACTTTTTCGCTTTAGTTGTAACTGGCTGTTGTCCAGTTATCAAAGCCATGTTTGAGACGATGGTATCCAATACTTTTTTGTCCTGGATAGCTTCACCAACACCCACATTCAACACAATTTTTTCCAATTTTGGCACTGCCATAATATTGGTGTATTGAAACTCTTCAGTGAGTTTAGAGATGATCTCGTCTTTGTAAATTGTATATAATCTTGAATCTGCCATTTTATAAACTCAACTATTTGTCGATTAATTCTCCACTCTTCTTAGAGTAGCGAACCCAACGAGTTTTACCGTTCTCTTCCACCTGCTTGCGACCAATTCTAGTAGGTTCATCCGTGGTTGGATCTACTACCATAACATTGGAGACATGAATGGAGGCTTCTTTGTTCACACGTCCACCTTGTTGGTTTTCTTGTGAAGGTTTTTCGTGGTGCGTTCGAACATTCACCCCTTCAACCAGTACTCTTTGCTTTTCTGGGAAAACCATGAGTACACGAGATTGATAACCTTTTTCACGTGAAGGTTGTCCTTTGGCGCTTGTAATAGCCTTGGTAAGGGCAACTGTATCACCCTTCTTTACGTGTAATTTATTTTGTTTGTTCTTTTTTCGAGACATTATTCTGTTCTTTTAAAGTACTTCAGGTGCAAGAGACACTATTTTCATGTAGCTTTTCTCACGCAATTCACGTGCTACAGGACCAAATATCCGTGTACCTACAGGTTCCTGATCTTTGTTGATCACTACTGCTGCATTTTCGTCAAATCGTATATATGAACCATCCCTTCTTCGATATTCTTTTTTGGTACGTACGATTACAGCTTTTATCACATCACCCTTTTTTACGTTTCCACCAGGCGTTGCTGTTTTTACTGACGCAGAGATGATATCACCAACACGAGCGTATCGTCTTTTGGAGTCTCCAAGAACTTTTATACACATTATTTTCTTGGCACCGCTGTTGTCAGCTGTTTGTAGGATTGTTTGAGTCTGGACCATCTTTCTATATAAAGTTGTTCGTTACTTAGCTTTTTCAACGATTTCAACCAATCTCCAAGACTTGTTCTTAGACAGTGGTCTTGTCGACATAATTCGTACCGTGTCACCAATATTAGCATCATTGTTCTCATCGTGAGCCATGAGCTTACTGGTTTTTGTTATAAACTTACCATAAATCGGGTGTTTCACCTGTCGATCTACAGCAACGGTTATACTTTTTTGCATTTTGTTACTGACCACTCTACCGATTCTTTCACGGCGTTGTGCTCTTTCTACAGTCGTTTGCGCTTGTTCTGCCATTTTTCTTCCTAGTAATTATTAAGCACTTTTTTGAGTGATTACAGTATGTAATCGTGCAATTTCTTTGCGTATTTCTTTTAGACGAGCAGGGTTTTCTACCTGCCCAGTAACAGACTTAGAGAAGGCTAATTTTTGTAGTGTAGTCTTCTCATCGTTGAGGCGAGCCTTCAACTCTGCTATGCTTAAATCTCTTAATTCGTGTGCTTTCATGATTTTTATTCGTTAAATGCTAAGAATGCATTACCCGTTAAGATCTCTACGGGCTACAAATTTGGTTTTTATTGGCAACTTATGTGATGCTCTTCTAAGTGCTTCTCTGGCTCGTTCTTCACTAACTCCGGCAATTTCAAATAGTATACGTCCAGGTTTTACTACCGCGATCCAATGATCTAGAGCACCTTTACCTTTACCCATACGAGTCTCTGCAGGTTTACTTGTCATAGGACGATCCGGAAATATTCGAATGAATGTCTGACCATCTCTTTGTAGAGAACGCGAGATAGCTATACGGCAAGCTTCAATTTGGCGAGATGTAATAAACTTAGGCTCAAGTGCTTTTAAACCGAAATCTCCAAAGTTGATTTGATGTCCGCGGTTAGCATTTCCTTTAAGTTTATCGCGATGAACGCGACGGCGTTTTACTCGTTTTGGTTCTAACATAATTTCTTATCCTAGTTGTTATTCGCGCGATTTTTGTTTCTGCTTCTTCGGCGATTATTTCTTCTATCGTTGTTATCGTTGCGTCGTCCACGAGAAGATTCAGCTTCTTGTTTTGCCTGCGCACCTGGTGATAAGTCAACGTCTCCAATTATTTCACCTTTGAAAATCCATACACTCACACCAATGGACCCGTAAATGGTATTTGATGTAGAAGTGGCATAATCAATATCAGCACGTATGGTATGAAGAGGTATTTGTCCTTCTT
The DNA here is from genome assembly GCA_002457365.1 of Rhodothermaeota bacterium MED-G12. Lineage (GTDB taxonomy): Bacteria > Bacteroidota > Rhodothermia > Balneolales > Balneolaceae > UBA1275. The sequence continues at coordinate 4,087 of NTKP01000042.1, read as the reverse complement.
TGTAATGTTCGGTACGAGCCATTTCAGCTCCGCCAAGTCTACCGGCACATTTTACCTTAATTCCTTTAGCTCCCATTCTCATTGCAGATGCAATAGCTGTCTTCATGGCACGTCGAAATGAAACTCGCGACTGCAACTGTTGAGCAATATTTTGTGCTACTAAACTTGCGTCAACTTCTGGGCGTTTGATCTCACTAACATTAATTTGCACTTCTTTGTTAGTGATTTTCTTTAATTCTTCTCTTAGTAATTCGATCTGCTCACCACCCTTACCAATGATTACACCAGGTCTAGATGTTCTAAGCGTTAAAAGAATACGTTTTGGTGTTCGTTCGATGACAACATTTGAAAGCCCACCATTGCGAAGTCGTGCATGCAAGTACTCACGAAGTTTGTTGTCTTCTAAGAGTAATGCTGGCTGACTGTCTTCGGAATACCAATTGGATTCCCAACCTCTGATAATGCCTAATCTAAAACCTACTGGATTTGTCTTTTGTCCCAAAGTATTCCTCGTTTATTCCGTTACAAGTTCTGATTCTTTCTTCGCTACCACTACGGTAATGTGACAAGAACGTTTGTTTATTCTGTGTGCACGACCCTGTGGTGCAGGCTGAATTCTTTTGAGTGTGACGCCTTCATCAACAAAAATTGTTTTTACGAATAAATCTTCGTTTTCGAACCGTTCTTCTTGAAATTTATCACGTAAATTTGCCGCAGCTGATTTAATAACCTTAGCTACATCGATAGAAGCTCCTTTTTTAAGAAACTCTAGTTGTTTTATAGCTACATCAACACCTTTACCACGAACGGAGTCAGCTACCAATCGAACTTTTCTTGGTGCCTTACGCAAGTGACGTTGTACTGCTTTCGCTTCTAATACTGGTTGTTCCATGACTCAGTCCTTATTTAGCTTTCTTAATAGGATGCCCACGGAAGGTTCTAGTAGGTGCAAATTCACCCAGCTTGTGACCAACCATGTTTTCAGTGATAAACACTGGTATGAATTGTTTTCCATTGTGAACAGCAAGTGTTAAACCAAGGAAGTCTGGGGTGATTAGAGAACCTCTAGACCATGTTTTGATTACTTTCTTACTTCCACTTTCGTTGGCCGCATCGATTTTACGTTGCAATTTGTAATTAACAAAGGGCCCTTTCTTTAATGAGCGTGGCATACCTTACTGATTATTTCTTAGTTTTTCTACGACGAATGATGTACTTAGACGAAATCTTCTTAGGATTCCTTGTCTTCTTACCTTTGGCCATCTGACCCCAAGGTGATCTAGGATGTCCCCCAGACGATTTACCTTCACCACCACCCATTGGGTGATCTACTGGGTTCATTGCTACCCCACGAGTTTGCGGGCGACGACCTAACCATCTACTACGGCCAGCCTTACCAATCGTGGTATTCATGTGATCGGGATTACTAGTCGTTCCGACAGTAGCCATACAAGTTCCTAATACCATTCGCACTTCACCAGATGGGAGCTTCAGACTAACATATTTGTCCTGCTTACCTAGAATCTGTGCTACGGTACCAGCGCTTCTGCATATTGTTGCACCAGCTCCTGGTCGTAATTCAACAGCATGAACAAAAGTACCTGGCGGCATGTGACGCAGTTGTAATGCATTCCCCATATCTGGGGCAACACGCTCACCCGAAATAACCGTATCACCAACTTTTAATCCGTTAGGTGCAATGATATATCTTTTTTCTCCATCAGCATAAGCCAATAATGCTATACGAGCCGTTCTATTTGGATCGTATTCAATCGTTTGAACTTTTGCTGGGATGTCAAATTTGTTTCTTTTGAAATCAATGATTCTGTAACGACGCTTATGTCCACCACCACGATGTCGTGAAGTTTTACGTCCATGATGATTACGTCCACCCGATTTACCAATACCTAAGGTCAAAGATGGTTCTGGAGTGCGAGTAGTTACGTCATCAAACACTGGGGCGATACGATGTCGCGTCCCCGGAGTCATTGGTTTTAATTTCTTAGTAGCCATTAGTTGCTTCTATTAAATTTCTTCAAAGAAATCAATACTGCCTTCTTTTACAGAGACAATTGCTTTCTTATAGGTTTTAGTTCTGCCGGCTTGAAAACCACTGCGAGTATGTCTTCCCTTAGGTTTAGACGGCATAATCAAGGTATTTACCTTCGCAACTTTGACACCAGGATAAAGAGCTTCAATTGCTTTTTTTATGTCTGGTTTAGATGCGCTGGTTTGTACTTCAAAGGCGTATTTACCTTCTTGTTCTTGTATACGACTTAATTTCTCTGTGATCAGAGGGCGAATGAGTACGCTCATGCTGCTACCTCCTCATTATTTTGAGTGTGCACACTATTTTCTAAAGTACTGATAGCACTTTCTTGAATTAGAATGACATCACTATTAAGAATTTCATACGTGTTAAGCGAAGAGGCTACCATAACTTGTACTCTAGAGATATTGCGTGCAGATTTGAACACATTCACATCATCCTTTGAAACAAGAATAGTTACTTTTTTACCGCTAATCTCGAAAGCAGATAACATAGCTGAAACCGCTTTAGTACTCGGAGTTTCGTAGGTGAAATCGGTAGTTACAAATACACTCTCGTTAGCCATTTTCATACTAAGAGCAGACTTACGAGCTAATTGAACAACTTTCTTATTCAATTTAATCGTGTATTTTCTTGGTTTTGGCCCAAAAACAGTACCCCCTTTACGGAGTAGTGGAGACTTTATGTTACCACGACGAGCATTACCAGTACCCTTCTGCCGATATAATTTCTTGGTACTACCCGTTACTTCTGAACGTCCTTTAGTACTAGCAGTACCTTGACGTTTACCTGCCATAATTCGACGTACATCTTCGTATACCACCACTTCATTAGGTTCTATGGCGAAGATTTCATCATTCAGTTCGACTGAATTTTTACTTTTTGTACCGTCTGTGTTATATATGCTTACTTTCATGATTCAAATAGCTCCACAGTTTTGTTGAGGATTTCAACATAGCTTCCTTTAGGACCTGGTACACTGCCTGTAACTAGTATCACATCTGAATCTGGTAGAATTTTTGCAATACTAAGGTTTTTAATTTTAACACGCGTGTTACCAAATTGACCTGCCATACGCATACCTTTGAATACACGAGAAGGATCAGATGCGTTACCAATGGCTCCGGGGGCTCTTAAGCGGTTATGCTGACCGTGTGTTTCATCACCAACACCACTGAAATTGTGGCGTTTAATTACACCCGAGAAACCACGACCTTTGGTAAGTCCAGCTATATCAACAATATCACCTACTGAAAATACATCTTCAATTTTAAGCTCATCACCTTCCACAAACCCTTCTGGAATAAAGTCTCTGAACTCTTTGACTACCGCCTTTCCCTGTTCCGTATCAGCTTTTGCAAGGTGACCACGTACAGATTTAGACACATTTTTGTTTTTTCTATCAAAATTTGCGAGTTGGATAGCATTATAACCATCCGTCTCTACCGTTTTGATTTGGGTAATAACAGAGGCTGGAACTTCAATGACAGTAACCGGGATACTTCTCCCGATTTCATCGAAGACGCTTGTCATCCCAACTTTTTTTCCTATCAAACCACGCATTGGTTCTGAATCTTAGTTTATACTTTAATTTCTACGTCTACACCAGATGGAAGCTCTAATTTCATTAGAGCATCAACGGTTTGAGATCCTGTTGAAAGGATATCAATTAGACGTTTGTGTGAACGGTACTCAAACTGCTCGCGAGATTTTTTATCAACGAAAACTGATTTGTTTACGGTAATAATGTTCTTACGAGTAGGAAGTGGGATAGGACCTGATACAACAGCTCCCGTTGACTTCACTGTTTGAATAATTTTTTCAGCTGACTTATCAATCAAATTATGATCGTAAGACTTTAGCTTAATTCTGATTTTTTGTTGTGTTGCCACGGATCAGAACTCCTTAATCTAGAATTTTAGTTACAACGCCGGCACCAACTGTACGACCACCTTCGCGAATTGCGAAACGCAATCCATCTTCCATGGCCACTGGTTGAATTAGCTCTACGCTCAACTTCACGTTGTCGCCTGGCAT
>NTKP01000041.1 GCA_002457365.1 Rhodothermaeota bacterium MED-G12 | reverse complement strand
AGGTCTTCGCCATTACCGTGGTAATTGCCGCCGTTAACGTAGTCTTTCCGTGATCTACGTGTCCGATCGTTCCCACGTTTACGTGGGGTTTGGTTCGCTGAAAGGTCTCTTTTGCCATTTTATATCAGTATTAATTGAACGATTTATAAATCTATTTACATGAGCCGATAGTCGGAATTGAACCGACGACCCCTTCCTTACCATGGAAGTGCTCTACCCCTGAGCTATATCGGCCGATGGAGCGGGCGACCGGGTTCGAACCGGCAACATTCAGCTTGGAAGGCTGACACTCTACCAATTGAGTTACGCCCGCTAGGGTGCGTGTGGGGAGAGCAGGATTCGAACCTGCGAAGTCGTAAGACAACAGATTTACAGTCTGCCCCAGTTGGCCGCTTTGGTATCTCCCCATTGGTGTAATCCTGCGCGAATTGCCGAAGCATTTCCGCGTAAATTACTGTACGTCAATATTTTCAATGAACGAGCCAGTGACCGGATTCGAACCGATGACCGACGGTTTACAAAACCGTTGCTCTACCAACTGAGCTACACTGGCTTTTTTCGAAAGACGTGAAAAATACCGCAAACCGTTGGAATTGTCAACACTAAAACATTAAAATTTTATCTTTTTTACCAATGATGGTATCTATCAACCCGAAGAGGAAATCCTATGCTAGTTTAAAAAATGAGCCCACAGACTACCGCTTAGTTACCCTTGCTTTTTTCGTCGTACATAAATGAAGCCTAACAGCGCTAAGAAGGCCAATAATACCAAAATAAGTTGACTATATGCTTCCAAATACATACCCACCCGTCGCCAATTATCACCCAACCACCACCCACCATATATAAGGACTCCATTCCATAACATAGAACTAACGCTTGAACTGAGTACCGTCGGCCAGATAGGCAGCTTACTTGCCCCTGCAGTCAGCGCTATAACCGAGCGTGTGCCTGCAAGTAACCGGTTGCTTACCACCACCCATTGCCCATAACTACGCATCCATTCCTTACCCTTGCGCAAGTAGGACGGATTCGCGAATCTCAAAATTAGTTTCGCTAGTGCTTTCCTTGCAGAACGCAGGAACCCTTCTGAAGAATCATTTTCGAGATTATTTTCTTGTTGAATTGCTCCACTGGTTGATGCTAACAGCGGCCCACCTAAGTAACTCCCCATTTGATACATCGTCATAAAGCCCAAGACCGAGGTTATAACCGTCCCTAGCCAAAGGCCCAAGCCATTTATGCTTCCTAGAGAGATTAAATAACCCCCAAATGCTACGATGACATCACCAGGTACAGGGGGAACAATATTTTCCATGTAGGCTATGAAAAATAAAAGCAGGTATATAAGAATAGGGGATACTTGGCCAATAAAATCGACTAGGGTATTGATTACATCTGCCATTTTATGGAAGCATTTATTGATGAACAGTGGTAATTCACCATACCGATTGGGGAATTAACTGTTCTTATTTATTAACACGGTGGCCATGACTGCTGCGCCTTCTTCTCGGCCAATAAAACCCATTCGTTCAGAGGTTGTTGCTTTGATCGAAACCTGATCTAATTCCACTGCAAGAATAACAGCGATTCGCTCTCGCATAGCAGGGATAAAAGGCAACAATTTTGGGCGCTCCATTACTATAGTAGCGTCTATATTCCCTAAGCTAAAACCACCTTCACCAACCAACTCATACGCCTTGGCCAACAATAGCGCACTGTCAGCACCCTTGTAGGCCGGATCCGTGTCTGGGAAATGAGTACCAATATCTCCTAAAGCTAGGGCCCCAAGTAAGGCGTCGGTTATAGCATGCAATAGCACATCTGCGTCAGAATGACCATATAAGCCCATTGCATGAGGAATTGTAACTCCTCCTAATATCAGCGGACGATCGTCCGACCATTTATGCACATCATAGCCAAAGCCAACTCGAATATCCATAGCTATTGAGGTACGTCAAAGGATCCTTCTTCTAAAATCATCTCAGCTACCCTTAGGTCTATAGGGAAGGTGATTTTTAAGTTTCTTCTATCACCTGCAATGACTTTAACCTTCCCGCCTATCCGTTCCACCAAGGATGCATCATCTGTTCCGAAATAGTCCTCAGCGATGGCCTTCTTATATGCCCTCTCAAGTAATGGCCTCTGAAAGATTTGGGGCGTCTGCGCCTGCCAAATTGTGCTTCGCTTTGGGGTTTCTTGTATGAAGCCTTTTGCATCGACCCGTTTGATGGTGTCTTTTGCAGGAACAGCAACAATGGCGCCGCCATGATCCCTGGCTTCGGTGCAGCACAATTCTACTAAAGAAGTTGTGATAAAGGGCCTGACTGCATCATGCACGGCTACCATATTCACATGATCATCGAGTGACTGAAGCGCGTGGTGTATAGAAAATTGCCGTTCTGATCCGCCTTCAACCACATCTACTGTTATCGTGTCACTTTTAAAAGATGAAGCAATGCTTTGTGCTTGGGACATCCATTGATTGGAGGTGGCAATAACAATTTGAACTAAGCCGTCTACCCGTAAAAAATTACGAATGGTATGCTCCAGAATAGTCGCCCCCTTAAGCCGAAGATAAGGCTTTGGAGTTTCCGTCCTCATGCGACTACCTGTTCCGGCAGCTGGTAATATAACGGCTAGTTTAATCATACACCTACCTGGTTAAATGACCATCATGGCATCGCCGAAGGAAAACAACCGATAGTTATTTTCTTTAGCTTCTTCATAAGCTTTCATAAGCAAATCATAGCCTGCAAAAGCGGCACCCAACATTAGTAGGGTAGATTCTGGACGATGGAAATTGGTAATAAGAGATTCAGTTATCTTGAACTGATAATGAGGATAAATGAATTTATCGGTCCAACCCGTACCCTGCTTACTCATTCCACTGGCCATAACACTCGTTTCAATCGCACGAACTACACTAGTTCCCATGGCAATTACTTTGTGTTTTTTACTTTTAAGAGCCACGTTTATTTGGTCAGATGTATCCTGTGAAATAAAATAGTTTTCGGAATCCATGCGGTGCTTTGTTAGATCTTCCACCTCGACATTTCGAAATGTACCCCAACCAATGTGAAGTGTAATAGGCAGTACATGTACTCCTTTGGCTTTTATTTTCTCTAATAGATCCTCGGTAAAGTGCATACCCGCCGTAGGAGCGGCTACTGCGCCACGCTCGGATGCGAATACCGTCTGATATCGCTCTTTATCTTCGTCTACTGGCTCACGCTCGATGTATGGTGGCAAAGGCATTTTACCCAAGGAATCCAATCGTTCGTACAATTCGTGATTGGGTCCATCAAAAAGAAACCGAATCGTTCTCCCCCGGGAAGTGGTGTTATCCACCACTTCGGCCATCAATTCATCTTCCCCTTCTCCAAAGTATAACTTGTTTCCAATTCTGATTTTACGAGCAGGCTCTACGAGCACATCCCACAACATATTCTCTGGCTGTAGCTCTCTTAGCAGAAAAACCTCTATGTCAGCTTCCGTTTTTTCTTTCTTTCCATTCAAGCGAGCAGGAAATACTTTTGTGTTATTGTACACTAATACATCGCCTTCATTCAAATATTCATGTATATCTGAAAAACTTCGGTGTTCAATGGTTTGTTCGGCCCTGTTAAGAACCATTAATTTTGCGCTATCTCTTTCTTTAAGTGGTGCGTCTGGGATATTTAAACCTTCTATTTCGTATCTAAAATCGGTAAGTTTCATTCCTTGATTTTTACTTCTTGAGCCTTAATTTCTTGAGCCTTAATATTGTTCAATGCCTTTCCTTTTTAAGCTGCTGGAATAGGGAATACAAATAAGGCACTATTTCATCATTCAAAAGAGAGAAAAGATACTATTTTTGAGGCCTAGAAGCAATTTCAAATAACCATAGTTTAGGTTTATTATTTAGAGACTATTCATTATAATAAGGATAGAATTACATTCGTTCGGGGTATGCTGTTAAAAGACCAATTAGCATTATTATGAAACCACTTACTTTTTCACTAGCACTAGTTATCATTCTTGGAATATCTTTGGATACTCAAGCACAACTGCGCAAAAATTTACCCACCCCATACGATTATTCAGGACCGATTATCAATCGCACTACCCCAACTGTCCAGCACAGCTTGAATCAATTTTTCCAAAAAATTAATGTACAAATGTCTCACTCGTATGAAATGAGTTTTGCGGCGTATGGCGGAGGAGTTCAAAATATCAATGCTTATACAAATACTCTTCAATTTGCGTTTAGTCCTAAGCTACAAGGTAGAGTGGATGTATCTTTCTTACACTCACCATTTGGCGGTAACACCCCTGGATTTAGTTCGAATGCCAACGGAATTCAACAAGGTTTCAGCCCACAAGTGATGATCCGAAATGCGGAACTAAATTACCAGATTTCCGATAAGGCTTTTTTGAGGGTACAGTATCAACAGTTACCTAATACAATGGGATACAACCCCTATTCTAGATTTAACCCGTATCGATCGTACGGAATGTGGTACTAGAAAAATTACATGAGCCAGACGCCCAGAGAATCCTCTTCTAATACTCTTTACTTGCATGCGGCTATTGGCTTTTTGAGTCTTCTGCTAGTCATTTTGTTACTAGCCGTATTCACCAGAGTACTGTTTCCAAGAATCCAAAATGAGAGGGCAGAGCAAAGTGCTCAACTTATCAGTGATATCATACAAATTGAAGTGCTTAATGGTTGTGGAGTATCTGGTATTGCTAATGCCTATACCTCGGTACTTAGAAAAAATGGATTCGACGTCGTTGAAACCGGTAATTTTGACCATTTTGACGTAAAAAATACCATGATTATTTCCCGTAGTGGAGTCATGGCAAATGCCTATCGCGTGGCTGATGCTTTAGGTGTAGATCCCCTCCATGTAATTCAAGAGGAATCTCCAGATTTCTTTCTAGACGTTACCGTTGTAATTGGCCAAGATTACGAATCGCTGAACACAGATTAACTATGACAAAAATAGAAAAACCCGCTAATAACCAATTTATCGAGGCAACTCCAGATTCCAACACCCTAGTAACCCACATTATTGAGGGTATGGAAAGTAAAAAAGCCAAAGATATTACGGTGTTGGATATATCGGCTCAAACTACCCTAGCGGATTTCTTTGTGATTTGCACAGGTAATTCTGATACCCAAGTTAAAGCTATCGCTGACGCTGTAGAGGCTGAAGTACAAGAAAAAACAGGCGATAAGGCATGGAAAAAAGAAGGCCTACAAGCTCGATCTTGGATTATCCTAGATTTTATCCACACAGTGGTTCACATTATGACAGAGGAAAAAAGAAGTTTCTATAATTTAGAACTTATGTGGAACGACGCTAAAGCAACCTATATCAAATCCGAAGGGTAACAGAATGGGATTCCGAATTTTAGTTACGGAACCTATCCCGGCGTCAAATATACATTTTCTCCAGACAGTGGGTGAAGTTACTGTGGGAGAACAGGGACAATTTCTGACCGAGGAATCATTGCTCGAAGTAATCGGACATTATGATGCCTTGTTATGCATGCTATCTACCCCGGTTACCTCTAGGGTAATGGAAGCAGCGCATCAGTTAAAAATTGTGGCAAATTTTGCTGTAGGCTACAACAATATTGATGTCCAAGCCGCCCACCGCTGTAATATACAGGTAGCGAATACACCGGATGTATTGACTGAATCTTGTGCCGATTTTACAATGGGTCTATTATTGGCGACCACCCGTCGATTTAACAAAGCCGAGCAATACCTTAGGGACGGGCTTTTTACCCAATGGGAACCATTGGGATTTTTAGGTATGGAACTCTCGGGAAAAAAACTTGGCATTGTAGGAATGGGGCGCATAGGTCAATCTTTTGCAAAAAGAGCGCAGGCATTCGGGATGGAGATTTACTATCATAACCGCACCAAGCTTGCTCCCTCCATTGAACAGACTCTTAAAGCAAGTTATGTAGAAGATCTAGATACTCTACTAAGTAGATCGGACGTCGTTAGTCTGCATTGCCCCCTTCACGAAAGTACTCATCATCTCATCGACGCCCAACGCCTTAGCTTAATGCAAGAACATTCCATTCTTTTAAATATTTCCAGAGGACCTGTCATAGATGAACAGGCGTTAGCACAAGCACTGCATCAGGGACAGATTGGCGGGGCAGGTATAGATGTGTATGAATGTGAGCCAACCGTTCATCCCGATTTACTCACCGCACCTAATTGCACACTTCTTCCCCATATTGCAAGTGCTACACACGAAACACGAACAGCTATTGGGGAATTAGCTGCCAGCGCTATCGCTGGTGTGCTTTATCAGAAAGACCCGAGTGAAATCCCCAACCTAATCTCCGCTTTTTAAGCATATTACCCATGTCCTTTACAATTAGTTCGGTACAAAAAGAAGCGGGTGCGCTTGGCAAAATTGGTGGGCCTGTTGTAGGAACTCAACTACTCGGTATGGGTTTAAATGTTACCGATACTATTATGGCCGGTCAACTTAGCGCCGCGGACCTAGCTGGTGTAGCAGTAGGGAATGCTCTTTACCTGCCGGTACTCATGTTTGGAATCGGAACACTTGTAGCTATAAATCCAGTAGTTTCACATCATCTAGGGGCTAAACGATTCGATGAAATAGGGAAAAGTGCCCGACAGATGTTATGGTTAGTGGCATTGATTGCCATACCTTCTTTTTTTCTTGTTCGTTGGCTTCCTCTGTTAATGCCCGTTGTAGGGGTAGACCCAGAAATTATCCCCCTAGCAACTGACTACATGTTGGCCGCTTCCTGGGGAATCCCCGCCTATTTCTTGTTTTCTGGCTTTCGTTATTTCAGTGAAGGATTAGCTTATACGAGGCCAGCTATGTTGGTGGCTTTAGGCATGCTTCTTGTCAATATTCCAGCGGACTACCTATTAATGTATGGCGCCTTCGGACTTCCTCAATTGGGTGCTGAAGGGACAGGATACGCCACATCGCTCGTGCAATGGTCCGGTGGACTTGCCATGTTAATGTTTACTGCAAAGTTTAAAACCTACCGTCGTTTTAATATTTTTGCCCGAACCAAAGGACCCGATTGGGGTCGCATTGCTGAATTGTTAAAAATTGGTATACCAAATGCCATGAGTACTACAATGGAAGTACTTTTATTTGCTGCTGTCAGCGTTCTTATGGGTACCCTAAGTGTTCAGGCTTCTGCTGCCCACCAGGTTGCCATCAATATTGCTGCTACCGTATTCATGATTCCATTAGGATTATCTCTTGCCATTTCTCAGCGAGTTGGTGTTTCTATGGGTAAAGGACTTTTACAAGAGGCACGCTTTAGGGGGTTTACTGGAACCGCTGTTTGTACTGGAGTTACTAGTATTACAGCTGCAATACTCTTCATTTTTCCAGAAGCCATCGTAAGTGTGTACACTCATGATGTAGAAGTCGTTAACCTAGCGGTGAGTTTGGTCTTTTTTGCGGCCGTTTTTCAACTCTCCGATGGTTTACAAGTGGGTGCTTTTGGAGCCCTTCGAGGGTTAAAAGATACCCGTATGCCTATGATATTCAACTTGATTTCCTACTGGTTTATTGGTTTTTCAGTGGGTTATTATCTGAGTTTTAATGCAGGATACGGTCCTCAAGGATTATGGATAGGACTTATTGCAGGCTTAAGTACCGCTGCAGTGTTACACAACATACGGTTCCATCTTTTAACGCGAAATAAAAACTAACAAAGAAGCCGAACCAATAGCTAAGCTTTATTGTAGTAGTACTATGCCTAGTTACATTCACTATATAGAAACATCCGTCCCTGCGACTCGGGGTAATCAACGCGAACTGTTAGATCGACTAAAGAATTTGCATCAGGATGACCGAAAAACTCAAGCAATACTGCATAGGATTTATACTCAATCAGGAATAGAACATCGGTATACCGTGTTGGAAGACTATTTCTCTGAAGACCCTAACAGCTTTTTCCATCGCTCTTTTGATCCAACACACATACCCAGCACCGGTGAGCGAAATAAAAAATATGAGTCAGCTGCAAAGAAGCTTTTTTTAGAAACTGCTAGCGCATTAATTGAGAAGCATAAAAAATCTGGCCTTCCGGCAATCAGTCATGTTATAACGGTTTCCTGTACGGGTTTTTTTGCTCCTGGTCCTGATTACGAAATCGTTAAAGAGCTAGGTTTAGCTTCAAGTGTTGAGCGCTATCACATAGGCTTTATGGGATGTTATGCCGCATTTCCAGCCCTTCGTATGGCACAGGCTTTTTGTGATCAAGATCCTAAGGCCGTGGTACTCATTGTTGCTACTGAACTTTGCTCCTTGCACTTTAATCCTAAAACCGACCCCGACACCTTAATAGCTGGTTCCGTTTTCTCGGATGGGTCTGCAGGCGCCCTAGTCTCGGCAAAGAAACCAAGTTCCTCTGCTTTTCGAATAGAAGCTTTTGCCAATGATTTAGCATATGAAGGAGAGCGAGATATGGCTTGGACTATAGGCGATACAGGCTTTGACATGACCTTGTCCTCTTATGTACCAGATATAATTAAGAATAATTTGAATTCGATTACTGACCCCCTTTTTGCACGTTTTGGATTAGGAATAAAAGATATCGGCTATTGGGCCATACATCCTGGAGGACGAGCTATTTTAGACAAAGTAGAACAGAGTTTTGAACTCAACGACCAAGCCTTGGACGCATCTAGAACGGTACTTAAAAATCATGGTAACATGAGTAGCGCTACGATACTATTTGTCTTGGATGATCTTCTCAAGCGCCCTCCCTCTCAGGCCCATATTCGAGATGGTCACGATACTGCATTAGCTATGGCTTTCGGCCCAGGTTTAAGTATAGAGACTGCATTATTACGTCGTATCGAACACAGCTAGAAAATCTATGTTTACTCATTTGAGCCAACGACAAGCCCATCTCATCGAAAAAATGGATGCTGCTAACGCCGATAGTGAGCAACTCGAACAGACCTATGCCGATTTTTATACCTTGAATAGATGGGTATCACAATGGAATAGAGTGTATGCCAAGTATATTCGCCCTCATGCAAAAGAAATACAGAAACAAGGGAAAATATTTCAAGTGCTTGATGTAGGATGTGGAGGTGGCGATATCGCCTTTTTCTTATTTCAATGGCTTAAAAAGGATGGGATTAGCGCACATATTACCGGCATAGATATTGACAACCGAGCTATAGAGTGGGCCAAAGCCAACCGGTCTGTACAACCTGAAACGGCGCGAGTGAACAAAAAAAAGCTCACCGGCTTATTTTTTGAGTGCATATCTACCACTGAGTTGGCACATCGTGGGCATAAAGTAGACTTAGTCATGAATAACCATGTCCTTCACCATATACCCTCAACACAAATCACCCCATTTTTGACCGAATGTGCTGAACTGGGTACGAAAGTTATTTGTAATGATATAGAACGCAGTAGTTTAGCTTACACTCTCTTTAGTCTATGCCTATTTCCATTACGATTTAGATCCTCATTTATTTACCAGGACGGACGTACTAGTTTGAAGAAAAGTTTTCGAGAGAACGAACTAGATACTTTTTGCTCGGAGGGTTGGAAGGTTAAAAGGTTATTTCCTTTTCGTCTGTTGTTACTATATGAGGGAGAACGTGGCCGTGTCTAAGTCTGAAGTGGCAGGAAATAAAGCACCGATTATAGTCGTTGGGGCAGGCCCAGTGGGCTTATTTCAGGCGTTATCTCTGTATCTAAAAGGAATTGAATGTGTCATTCTCGAAAAAAGAAGTGAGGCCATTTCCGATACGCGTTCGCTAGGTATCCACCCACCATGTTTAGTTATGCTGGAAGAATTGGGACTTTTGAGTGAGTTTTTAAAAAAAGGCATTCGAGTGGACAAAGGGATTGCCCATAATGGAAGAAAAAGACTTGGAGAGATTAATTTTTCGACGACTCGACAGTCTGGGCAAAAGCACCCGTACATTTTAATTCACCCTCAAAATGAAACCGAAGCTATACTAAAAAGTGCCTTTACGGAGCTTTCACCAAATAATATTAAATATGGGTACGAGGTTACTAGTTACCGGGATAATGGGGACCATTTAGTTGTTTATTCACATAAAGTCCCGCATTCAACGGAGAATCAACTTACCGAGACACAAGAACATAGAACCCCCATTCTGATTGCTTGCGATGGGAAAAATAGCACCCTTCGAAGTATGGCGGGTATACCTTATAAGGGAAGTCCATATCCCGATTCTTACGCAATGGGAGACTTCCCAGACCCAGAATACCCTCCATCTCCCCCTTTTGTTTACATCACTTCGGAGGGATTGGTGGAATCCTTTCCCATCGCCGATCAAAAAAGACGATGGGTAATTAAGACCGAACACTATCAATCAAAGCCACAACCGAAGTGGCTTAGTGACGCCATTTATGAACGGGTTGGAGAAAGACCCAATGCAGATTCTTGCTCAATGATTAGTAGCTTTGGTGTACAACACCACAGAGCAGCCTTGAGACAGAAAAATCGGTTATTCCTAGTGGGCGATGCCGCCCATGTTGTTAGTCCTATAGGCGGACAAGGAATGAATTTAGGATGGTTGGGCGCATGGCAATTGGCCAAAGATGTCAAGATACTCTATGGCAAAGGTGTACTGTATAAGCCCTCGGAAAATCCAATACCGCTCACTTCGTATTCGACTAATTTCGATGCGGTTGTAACTGAGGTAGCTCGACGTGCTCACTGGAACATGAGAATGGGACGAAAATCCAAGCTTCAATGGCTTAAACAGCTTTTCATCCAAATTCTACTATACATACCTGTCAGTTCGAGAAAACTAGCCGAACGGTTCACAATGAGCAATTTGCCAACCAAATAGTCCTAAAGCCAACTTAGGTTATTGACGCTTTGGGAGGTCTGCTTTCTTTAGTTAGCTTGGTTTTTTTGAACGTAATCCAACAGTACCGTGTGTAAAATACCCCCATTTCGGTAGTAATCTACTTCAACTGGAGTATCTATGCGGCAGTCGGTGGTAAATTCAATAACCGTTCCATCCGTTTTGGTGGCAACAACCTGAATTTCTTGTCGTGCTTGTACCGAATCATCCACTGCAACATCGAAATGCTCGGTACCATCCAGCCCTAAACTATCGGCGGTTACTCCCTCTTTATATTGAAGAGGAAGTACTCCCATTTGCACTAGATTAGAACGGTGAATACGCTCATAGGACTCTGCTATAACAACTTTAACACCTAACAGGTTGGTACCTTTTGCAGCCCAATCACGAGATGATCCCGTTCCATACTGCTTACCGGCCAAGGCCACAAGCGGGGTATTTGAAGCTTTATATTTTACAGAAGCTTCAAAAATACTGGTCACTTCATTTTCAGGGAAATAGGTAGTAAACCCACCTTCAGTTCCTGGTGCTAGTTGATTTTTGAACCTAACATTGGCAAATGTACCTCGGGTCATGATTCGATCATTCCCTCTACGCGATCCGTATGAATTAAAATCAGCACTTTGTACCCCGTTTTGCTTTAAAAATAAACCTGCAGGTGCATCTTCTTTAATATTCCCGGCTGGAGAAATATGATCAGTGGTAATTGAATCACCTACTTTAACCAACGCACGAGCTCCCTTTATTGGCTGAATGGGGTGATATTCTTCAGACATATTCATGAAGAAAGGCGGTTCTTGTATGTAGGTAGATGAATCCTTCCAGTCAAAGAGTTCCCCGCCACTCACTGGTATTTCTTCCCAAGTTGGTGATTCAAATACATCCTCATACATTTTATTGAACAAATCTGGTCGTATGGCATTATCAAGCTCAGCTGCAATTTCATCTGTGGTTGGCCATAGTTCTTTTAGATATACCTCATTTCCATTTTTGTCCTTACCAAGGGGCTGGGTTGCTAGGTCTATATCAACGGTTCCTGCTAATGCATAAGCCACCACTAAGGGGGGCGAAGCTAAGAAATTAGCCTTCACATACGGATGAATACGCCCTTCGAAGTTTCGGTTTCCAGATAACACTCCTGCTACAATCAAATCCCCTTCCTTGACTGCCTTTTCTACGGGGGCAGGAAGTGGCCCTGAATTCCCAATACAGGTAGTACAACCGTAGCCTACTAGATTAAAGCCTAAGGTGTCCAAGTATCCAGTTAGTCCAGCTTCATTCAAATATTCTGTCACGACTCGAGAGCCAGGTGCCAATGAGGTTTTGACATATGCTGGTACTTTCAAGCCTCGTTCAACTGCTTTCTTGGCGACAATACCTGCTCCCAACATAACACTTGGGTTGGAGGTGTTTGTACAACTAGTTATCGCAGCAATCACTACATCACCATGTTTCATTTCAATATCTTGGCCATTGCGGTACATCGCTTTGTTGGCTAACTGATTTTGAGCTAGAGCAAAGCCCATCGTGGGATTATCGCTCGTTAAGGCTGCCTCAAAAGTACGCTTCATATTACCTAATGTTATTCGGTCATGTGGTAATTTTGGGCCTGCAAGCGAGGTTTCAACCGTACTTAAGTCCAACTCAAGCGTGCTGGTAAAATGAGGATCTAATGTGTCATCGGTACGGAATAAACCCTGGGCTTTGGTATAGTGCTCAACAAGTTGCACCAGTTCCTCTGATCGTCCAGTGCGCCGCATATACCGTAAGGATTCATGATCAATAGGGAAGAATCCCATGGTAGCTCCATATTCCGGTGCCATATTGGCTATAGTCGCCCGGTCAGGCAAACTCATATTGCTAATTCCTTCACCATAAAACTCGACAAATTTTCCTACTACACCATGCTTACGAAGCATCTGGGTAACAGTGAGCGTTAAATCAGTTGCCGTGACGCCCTCTCTAAGCTTCCCTGTTAATTTCATCCCTACTACCTCAGGAACTAACATGCTAATGGGTTGTCCTAGCATAGCTGCTTCCGCCTCAATACCTCCAACGCCCCATCCTAAAATTCCAAGACCGTTAATCATTGTAGTATGTGAATCGGTTCCTACCAAGGTATCTGGATAGGCAGTAATGGACCCATCTTCTTCTGTTCTTGTAAATATTCCTCTCGCTAAATATTCCAGGTTCACTTGGTGTACAATTCCTCGTCCTGGAGGTACCACTCGAAAATTATCGAAAGCCAGTTGACCCCATTTTAAAAACTCATAACGCTCTCGGTTGCGCTCCATTTCTTTTTCGACATTGTGCATGAACGCAAATTCTTGCCCAAACATATCTACCTGAACCGAGTGATCAATAACTAAATCAACAGGGACTTGGGGGTTTATGGCCTCAGGGTTTCCACCCATACGCTTCATGGCGGATCGAAGTGCGGCTAAATCAACTACTGCAGGAACCCCTGTGAAGTCTTGAAGCACTACTCTGGAAGGCTTAAATGGTATTTCTCCCTGTGGGTTTTCCGGCGCATAATTGGCCAGTGTTTCAATGTCTTTTGCTGTGACTAGATAATCATCATACTCACGCAGTACCGCTTCCAATAATATTTTTATTGAAAATGGCAGCCTATCAACTCCTTCATAGCCCATCTCTTTTAGTTTGGACAGACTAAACATATGTGCTGTGCCATTTCCTGTTTCAAATGCTACTCTTGTGTTCTTAAAATCGCTCATTTGTGAGTCTATTTGTGAATGTGTTGGATGTGTTTAGGTACAATTGTTTAGAGTCTAGCATCCGCCTATTTTTAGGCCCATGCTAACCCTTTACAGAAATGAAAGGTACGAATTTTTTCCCTATTTGGGGAAGTCCAACCTACCTTTTCGTGCGGTTTATTTTAACAGTAGCATTGTTTTTGTTATTCGCTCACCATCAAACTCTAAACTATACATATACAAACCACTCGATAGCCCATTCAGACCGGCACTGAAACGGACTTCATGTGTCCCTTCTGAACGATATTCATCAATTATTACCTGCACGGAACGTCCTAGCATATCATAGACGGTTAGTCTCACCTTGGAAGCCTTTTCCAAACTAAAGGGAATTGTTGTGGTAGGATTAAATGGGTTCGGGTAATTGTTGCCAAGCTGAGTCTGGTATGGTTGGTCTGTGTTATATAGGGGATTCTCGTTCAATTCATTGGCCACTAGTACGTCCAGATTAGGTCCCCCTGGAGTTCCTCCATTTGCAGAAGCACTCCAAAATCGAGCCTGGGCATTATCTAATAAAGGATTTACAAGGGCTAAACTAGCTCCTTGCCCATCTGCAGCAGTTGGCCAAGGAGACTGATCGTCATATCGGACTGAATCTACTAACTGTCCCTGTGCATTGAATAGTCGCAGTAACTCCCCAGAACCAGCAAATCCAAATCCAATTGGACCTTCTGCTACGCTGACTGTAGGATAAACAGCAGCAAAATCTTCTGGCGTTCGCACCAATACCCGAAAACCTCCTTCTGCCAACAAACTTCCTGATGCAAAGTAATACCGATGCGCATCGTCTGAATCTGAGAAAAACCAAAAACTCATATCCACCGCATAGTCATTAGGATTGTGTAATTCGACCCAGTCATCAGAATCCTGGGTAGATGCAGGATTATAATGAATCTCGTTAATGACCACCTCACTGGTTTGTGTGGATGTAATAGGCTCGAATATGGCCTGAATCTCACTATTTTTGTCAAGTGTAACTTGAATGTCAGCGCTGTTGGTTTGACTAACACCCTCCCAACGTACAAACCGGTATCCCGCAGCTGGTACAGCTCGAAGTTGGGCAGGTATACCTCTATATAATAGCACATAATCAGTAGTGTCACTGCGAACCCCTTCGACCCGAATAACTCCTGATTTTGCACGGTTTACCCTTGTAATAAGGCTGTGTAAAGGTCCCGTTCCGAAAAAACTCTTTATGTGTTCCCTTTCTTTGTCGGGTCGTTGGCTCAAAAAATTGCGCATAACATCGAGATGTTTTTCCCAATTCATATCATTACCTAAGCGCATGGTTTTGGACCAACGTCGCATATGATCCGGCACTTCATCCGCTATTAACCCGGCCATACTATACATTAAAGCCAGTGACCTGCCTGGATTAAAACTAAGGTGTAAATGCACGCTATAACGCTGTAAAAATGAAGCTCTAAAGGCAGCGTTCTCTAATAATTTTCGGAATAGTAGTGTGGACCAAGTGGGGTGCTCATAATTGGTTTCAGTGAGCATATGCAGTTTTTCAAACATATTAG
>NTKP01000040.1 GCA_002457365.1 Rhodothermaeota bacterium MED-G12 | reverse complement strand
AATACGAAGACTCACTTTACATAAATCGAATATCTTATTTAGAGCAATTAGAAGGATTTTGGCTTGGTACTTCAATAGCTAATTGGACTGGATTAATTACTGAAATGGATAAAATTGGTAATACAAAAGATATTTCAACGCTCCCTTTTTATACCAGAGAAGATTGGGGGGAAATAGATCAACCAGCTATTTGGGATGATGAAAATCCAAGTCAAATATCAAATACAATTGATTTTGTGCTAAGGACGCCAGATGAACTTTGGGGGGCTGATGATGACACTGATATCGAATACATGTATCAACATCTAATTTTAAAGAATAAGCAACCAAAACTAAATCCAAAACAAATTAGGAATGGTTGGCTCGAGCATATTTCAATTGAAGAAGAAAACTACCTATGGGTTTCAAATCAAAAAGCATTGGATCTGATGAATGAGGATTATGTACCACCAGATACAGGTGATCCTAGGCTTAATGAACATTATGAAATGATAGATGCGCAATTAACAACTGAGATTTTTGGACTTTTTGCACCAGGAAATCCTGAATTAGCAAGAGATCTAGCCAGTTTACCAATTCGGACAGTAGCTAGAAATGAAGCAGAAGATATTGCACAATTTTATGTAACCATGTTTTCCTTGGCATCATTAGACCCAGAAAGAAGTATACATGACCGAATTGATTCAATTTCATCATATGCTCGTAATTACTTACCAGATGATGAATATCCTGCAAAGATGTATGATTATATTCGTAGCTTGTATGAATTAAACATACCATGGGAAGCTACACGAGATTCGATATATAAAGCTTACCAAATTGAACAAAGACATGGATATGACATAACCTCAAAAAATTTATACTGTAATGGATGTTTTGCGGCTGGCATAAATTTCGCTGCAAGTTTAGTAAGTCTATTTTATGGTGAGGGTGATCTTTTAGACACTATAAAAATTGGAAGTCTGGCCGGATGGGATTCTGATAATCCAACTTCAACCTGGGGAGGTCTTATAGGATTTATGATGGGTGCTGAGGCTATTGAAACTGCTTTTGGTCAACCATTGTCCCGTAATTTTCACATCCATCGCACCCGGCAAGGCTTCCCCAATAACGGATACGACACCTTCCCAAATATGGCTAAAAACGGCCTAAAAGTTATTGATATGGTCGTTTCCGACGAATTGGATGGACGGGTTGATGCGTTTCGAAATAGGTGGGCTATACCTCTCCCACTATCCACATCAACCCGGAATGAAACCTACACCCGGTCCACCACAAGATGATAGGTTGGATCTTCCAACACATTCACATCGATGATTTTATCCGCATTTTTTAAAAGGGTTCTACAATCTGGGCTTAAATGCTTAAGATGGACTTTTTTTCCTACCTTCAGATAGCGTTCTGTTATTTTGTTTAAGGCTTCGATGGCGGACATATCCACCACTCTACTCTCCTTAAAATCGATAATTATTTCGTCAGGGTCGTTAAGTACATCAAATTTTTCGTTAAAAACCGTGACCGAACCAAAGAACAGTGGCCCGTAAATTTCATAGTGTTTGGCCCCATTTTCGTCTATGTGCTTACGGGCTCGAATTCTTTTCGCATTGTCCCATGCAAATACCAAAGCCGCAATAATGACTCCAACAAGTACGGCAACCGCTAAGTTATGCAGTACTGCAGTTATCAAGGTAACCACCACCATAACAAATAAATCGGAAGTTGGCATTTTGTTGAATGTTCGAAGACTGGCCCACTCAAAGGTTCCAACCGATACCATAATCATGAGGCCTGTTAGTGCGGCCATGGGCATTTGCTCAATTAACCCCGCTCCAAACATAATAAAAACGAGCAACATGACCGAGGCGACAATTCCTGAAAGACGCGCCCTGGCACCGGCAGATATATTAATTAGGCTTTGCCCAATCATCGCACAGCCACCCATTCCAGAGAACAAACCTGAAAGTATATTCGCAATCCCTTGCGCTGCGGCTTCTTTGTTACCTCGACCTCTGGTTTCGGTTATTTCATCAATTATATTTAAAGTGAGCAAGCTTTCAATAAGTCCTACCCCCGCCATAATCGCTGCATAGGGGAAGATGATAACCAAGGTTTCTATACTGAAAGGAACACTGGGAATATGAAAGGGAGGGAATCCACCTGCGATTGAAGCGATATCTCCTACTGTTCTGGTTTCTATACCAAAGGCAGCAACAATGCCGAATACACTAAGAATGGCCATGAGTGATGCAGGTACCGCCTTGGTGATTTTAGGCAGTCCCCAGATAATGACCATGGTTAAGAGTACAAAGCCAAGAAAAATGAACATTTCAGATCCAGTTAACCAAGCGCCTGATGGGTCTTTAAATTGTGCCAACTGAGACATGAAAATAATGATGGCTAAGCCATTAACGAATCCAAAAATTACGGGATGAGGGACTAGTCGCATGAGCTTACCCACATCCGTAGTGCACCCGTTATTACTTGAAGTACCCCTGCCAATATGACCGCAGCAAACACATACTCAACCCCATATTGTTGTGCAAGGGCTACCAAAACAACGGCTACCGCACCGGTTGCCCCGGATATCATACCTGGCCGGCCACCTAAAATAGATGTAACCAAACCCATCATAAACGCCGCATACAATCCAGTTAGAGGAGATAAGCCTGCAATGAGCGCAAATGCTACTGCCTCTGGTATTAAGGCCATGGCCACCGTTAAACCGGATAATATCTCGGTTTTATAATTGATATCTCGAGTTCCTTCAAAAAGGTTTATAAGCTTTTGCATTCTATAAAATGAATTGGAGTTACAGCCTTATAAGTTACGGTTATTAATTGGTAGTACTTATTCGGGAGTCATTATCAAATTCATTTAAAGGATGTCGTTTGTAAGCGGTTTTCTTTTGCTTATGAGAGGTATTATTGGCAAATACTATATAGAACAGATACTTGAGGGTTAAAAAATTTCACTGCAAGTCACTCGATTGTGCGAATCTACATTGTGCG
The DNA here is from genome assembly GCA_002457365.1 of Rhodothermaeota bacterium MED-G12. Taxonomy (GTDB): domain Bacteria; phylum Bacteroidota; class Rhodothermia; order Balneolales; family Balneolaceae; genus UBA1275. The sequence continues at coordinate 12,476 of NTKP01000040.1, read as the reverse complement.
GATCAGTGATTAGCGACTCGCAGGAATTACCATAATTTGTACGTTTGGAGCAGAATAAAATTTGATGACGCTTTTTATGTACTACTTAGTATTTTGCAAAGAAAATGCTAAGAATATTACTCGTACTATTTCTGGGAATTGGTAATCTTTGGGCTCAGAACCCTACTACAGACGAACTAATTAACTTTTGGCTTGAGGCTGAGCGACAAGTGGCTGAAGGTGATTTTGATGCGTATGCGGCCTCTTTTCATGAGGAAGCAATCTTGGTTAATGGAATGAACAAAACTAGCGTACCCATACAGCGTGCGCTTGATGGATGGAAAGCGGGTTTTGTAGACACCAAAAATGGTAAGATGAGTGCCTCTGTAACGTTTCGCTTTTCAGATCAATCAATAGGGGATTCAACCGCTCACTTTACAGGTATTTTCCGGTACGAATGGCAAAATACAGGTGAAAAATCTCAGATGGTCTATATTCATCTGGAGGCTTTACTCACTCGGTCAAATGGTCACTGGCAAATGCTCATGGAGTATCAAAAAGCGATGGCAACAACAGAAGAATGGGAAAAGCTAGTACCTTTTGAACAAACGCTTATTCAAGGCCGCTAACTAATCGAAAGGCTCGTAAATCTGGGGCCTCCTCCTGGATATGAAATCGAATTTTAAGCTCCCCAGTAGATAATTCAATTCCATTTACGGTAGTGGTTGCCCACTCACCGGGCGAATTTTCAGAGCCAGTCTTTATGGCAATCTCATCATTTTTTATTTCGTCATTAATTTCCATTCTCAGCCTGCTTGCCGCTCCTTTCGTCTCAAGTTCGAGTTTAAATTCGCCTGCTTGTGGCACTTGAATGGTGTACTGTAGCCACTCTCCTGGCTCTGTCCAGCTCACAAAATACCCACCAGCTGAGCCTCCGATATCCACTCCATCGTTTCGATACTTCCGTCCCTCATTCCATACTTTCCACTGCCCCTGCTCATCATGAATGTTTTGAGACAATCGATCCTCATAAGCGTAGCCATCTCTACCCAAGTCATAGTCCACAAAGGGTATCCATTGATCTACACCATGATGCCGATAGGCTTTTGTAGCCGTTGGATCTTCGTTGTTGATTAGCGCATAAATCACATCAGGTGCAACGGTTGTGTTTTCGTGGCGATGAGCTTTGGAATACTCCATCACCGCGTGGTAGGTTTGCTCTGCCGATAATGATTCTCCACTCTCCCAGGCTTGCAGGAGTTGATAATAGGACTCAGGGGTGGTCACTTTAAAGATATTATTGGTTCGACTTTTCTTCACCGGCCACCAAGACCATCCTATATTATTGGATTCGAACAGGTGAATGGCATCTGCAAACCATTGATTTGAATTTTCACCCGACTCACTCATCCACAATGGCCGGTTATACTGCTCGCGCATATCAACGGCCCATTGAATAGATTCTTGATCATTTTGGTTCCAGTATTTATGGAAGGTTATCACGGTGTTGTCATCATAACTACTAAGTGGGTGGGCTTCAAAACTGTTATAATTGTTACCCCAACAGTTACCTGATAGGTAGATAATGTTGTTTGGGTCAATCTGCCTAATAGATTTAGTTAAGCGTAAATGCACATCCCAGAGTTCATCATTATTGTCTGTTCCGCAGCCATTTTCATTCCCTGAATCCCCCAGTCTCCAATTAGGTTCATTGATCAAATCATAGCCCCCAAACCAAGGATTATTCTTATAGCGCTGAGCCAATTTTATCCAAAGGGCTTCCAATTTATCCTTATTCGCCTCATCCTCGAATAAACTTGGGAGGGTTTCATCATAGTCGTTGATATTAGAATTTTTACCTTGTCCTCCAGGTGCCCCATGCATATCAAACATCACGTACATTTGGTTGGCGGCGGCCCACCCCATGAGTTCATCTAATTTTTCAAAGCCCGCATCCACCCAAGTGTGCTGCCCTGAAACCGGCTCATCTTGAATAGGGAGCGTAAACCATTTATAGTGCAATGCCGGCCGTATGGCATTAAAACCCCACGCTTTCATGCTATCAAGATCGGCCTTAGTCATATGATTATCTAGCCAATCTTGATAAAAATCCGCCGTTCGCTCCTCCCCAATTTCCTGCTCTAACTTCGTACGAAACTGGGTGTGGGTTCCAATCCCGGCATCGGTAGATTGCATCATGTATCCCTCCTGAATCATCCAGTTTCCCGTTCCAATACTTTTGATTAGAAACGGTCCCTGATCATTCACAATCTCTTGCCCTTGCACACGCAACCGACCTAACTCATTTTCTACGGCACTATCACATGCCTGACTCAATAAGCCGGTCAGTATACATCCTAAAACCATATAGTTCTTCCGTTTGTTGCGGTAACTCATTCTTTCTTACTCCTTTTTGGTTCAGGCATATCATCCTGGTTGATTGGTATGAGCGCAACATGCTAAAATACCCCTATAAAGTCAAAAAAAACAGCTTATGTTCAAAAGATGTTGATATGTTTAATCGATAATGATTTAATTTTACCTTAATTTTATCAAAACATTAATTCATGTGGGATTTAGAGCAACGTTCCACTTTTAAAATCAAAACAACATGAAAAAAAATATCCTAGCAAGTCTAGCCTTACTTCTGTTGAGTTTAATGGTTTCATTCAACGCAAATGCACAGGTTACTACTTCTGCTATTGCTGGTATAGTTGTTGATGTAAACGATGAGCCACTCCCGGCTGCAAATATCGTTGCACGACATACAACTACTGGTACAGTATATGGAATCTCCACTCGAGTTGATGGTAGATACACACTGCCTAATTTACGAATTGGTGGGCCTTATGAGATCACAGTTTCTTATATTGGATTTCAACCTCAGGTACTAAATGATGTATTCTTAGTACTTGGTGAAACGTCTGAATTCAATTTTGTACTCTCCGAAGATGTTCAATCTCTTGGTGAAGTTGTTGTAAGCACAAACTCAGACATTAACCCAGGTAGAACTGGAGCTGCGACTTCTATTGATAACGCAACTCTGAAGGTTATCCCAACGATTTCCAGATCAGCTAGTGATATCTATAAATTAAATCCTGCATCTGACGGAAATTCTTTTGCTGGTAGAAACGACCAGTATAACAATTTCTCGTTAGACGGTTCTATCTTTAACAACCCATTTGGATTGGACGCTGCAACTCCTGGTGGACAAGCAAATGCACAACCAATCTCGTTAGATGCAATTGACCAGATTATTGTTTCACTAGCACCTTATGATGTTACACAGTCAGGATTTACAGGTGCTTCAGTTAATGCTGTAACTAAAAGTGGTACAAATACTTTCACCGGTACTGCGTATTCTTTTTATCGTAATCAGGACTTAACTGGTTCACAAGTTTCTGGTAATGATATTTTTGTCCCAGACTTGACTCAATTACAAACAGGTTTCAGTATTGGTGGCCCAATTATTAAGGATAAACTCTTTTTCTTTGCAAATTTTGAAGCGGAGCGACGTGAAGACTTAGGTTCTAACTTCATTGCTGCAAAAGCTGGTCTAACAGGTGATAATGTTTCACGTGTAACTGCAGCTGACCTTGAAACAGTTAGCAATTTGCTTAGTTCAAAATTTGGGTATGAAACTGGTTCTTACGAAGGATTCTTGAGAAATACAGACTCTAATAAAGGTCTATTTAAATTAGACTGGAATGTGAACCAAAATCATTCAGTAACTGCTACATTTAACTTCCTTGATGCTTACCGTGATCTGAATGCAAACCCTGATGCAATCGGTCGTCGAGGTCCTGATGCAATTACTCTTCAGTTTGCAAACTCTGGATACCGCATTAATAATGATATCTTTTCTGGTATTGTGGAAGTGAAGTCGATCTTTGGAAACAAGTTCTCGAATAAATTCCAGGCTGGTTATACTTATTTTGATGATAGTCGTGATCCATTCTCAGATCCATTCCCTGTTTTAAACATCAATCAAAATGGTGTTCGTTACATTGTTGCTGGTCATGAGCCGTTTTCAATCAATAACAAACTAGATCAGAAAGTTTACCAAGTTACAAACAACTTCGATATGTATTTGGGTACCCATATGATCACTATAGGCGCATCTTTCGAAAGATTTGATTTTGATAACTCTTTCAACTTAGCTGCATACGATCCATTTGGATTTGTAGGTGGTACATTTGGTCCTGGATTTGAAAGCGTACAAGCATTCGTCGATTTTATAAACGCTGGGAATCTTGATGCCGCAGTGGACGGTGCTAGATCTATAGCAGCGGCTGATAACTGGGCATTAGCTGAACTAACACTTGGTCAGACTGCGTTATATGTTCAAGATAAATGGTATATCAACGACAACTTAAATTTAACTCTTGGACTAAGAGTTGATATGCCGTTGTATTTTGATACTAAGGATAAACTCCAGGAAAATATCGATCGTAAAGGCGGTTTAACTGCTAATGGTGGTACATACTCTCCGGAGATTGTTTACTACGATGAAAATGATAATCCAGTAATATTTGATCATACAGTACTTCCAGATAATACACCATTATTCTCTCCAAGATTTGGTTTTAACTACGATGTCTACGGGGATAACAGTTTTCAGTTACGTGGTGGTTCTGGTCTATTTACCGGTCGATTCCCATTTGTTTGGATAGGAAACCAGGTAGCAAACCCTGATTTCTATTTCTACAACGTAACTTCGCCTGACTTCAAATACCCACAAGTTTGGAGAACAAACTTTGGTATCGACAAAGTTTTAAAGAATAAAGTTACTATTAGTTCAGATTTTGTTTACACGAAAGACATCAACGCAATGTTGGTCCGCAATTACGGTTTAAGAGCCCCATCTGAAACTCTAACTGGTGCTGATAACCGTCCATATTACCTTGGTGGAAATACTGATAGAGCACAAGGGCCATTTGGCGGGCCAACAAATGCATATGTATATACAAATACTGATGATGGCTACAGTATTAACTGGAGTTTAGAAGCAAAAAAGATGTATGATAATGGTATGTACGCAACACTTGGTTATGCATTCTTGAAAACTGAGACTGTAAGTTCTAATACTCGTGAGATTTCTTCTGATATCTTCGATGGTAATCCAATTGTTGTTGATCCAAATAATCCAAGGGTATCTAATGCTATTTATGGTAACCGCCATAGAATCATTGGTACAATGAACAAAACTTGGACTTATGGTGATGCAGACAAATGGTCAACAACGGTATCCTTATTCTATGAAGCAGCTCAAGGTGGAAGATTTAGTTATACCTATGCTGGTGATGCAAACGGTGACGGTTCTTTCTTAAATGACTTGATCTATATTCCAACACCAGATGAATTGCAGACTTACCAATTCTCTGGGAACGCACAACAGCATGAAGCACAACGTAATGCATTCGAAAACTACATTTCTCAGGACACATACTTAAAAGATCGTAGAGGTCAGTATGCAGAACGATATGCAAACTTGAGCCCTTGGTTTTCTCGTTTAGATATCAGAGTTCTCCAAGATCTGAATCTGATGGGTAATCAATCAGTACAGTTTAGTATGGATATTTTAAACTTTGGAAACCTGTTCAACAATAGCTGGGGTGTACGTGAAGGCGTGAACAATACTCAGCCTATTAGTATTGCTGTTGATCCTGCTACTCAGATTCCAACGTATACTTTTGATGAATCTCAAACTTCGTCATTTGTTGATGATTTCAGTTTGAATTCAAGATGGCAGATTCAATTTGGTATTCGATATAACTTCTAATTTAGAAGTTATCATACTTGAGCCCCGTTTATTTATATTCGGGGCTTTTTTATTACGTTGAATTGATAAATAATATCATCATATCGAAGTAATCTTCAAACTCGGTTAAAGGAAGAGTTACAGCTCTATCAAATATATCAAAATAGGATTCCTATGATATATATATAATTGCATAGTACTTTAACAAATGTGGGCGATGAGGGACTCGAACCCCCGACCCCCTCGGTGTAAACGAGGTGCTCTGAACCAACTGAGCTAATCGCCCGATTTATATCAGGGCATCAAATATAAGACCTTTCACACTACGGACAAAGATTTTTTTTACTAAGAAGGAAATATACCCTGCATTCTCACACTCCTAATTTGTACCGCGATTCAGGCTTCCCTATCTTTGAGCAAAATCAACCATTAGTATTTTATTTTATGATTAGTTCTACATTCTTTTTGATGGCCGGAAACCCTCAAGATCCAAACGCTGGCATAATTAATTTGGTCTTTCTTGGCGCCATATTTTTAGTGTTCTATTTCTTCATTATTCGCCCACAAAGCAAAGCTCAAAAAGAAATAAAAGAAAAAGTGGAAAACATGAAAAAAGGCGACAAAATTGTCACCTCTTCTGGAATTATTGGGGTGCTACACACCATAGATGAAGATAGTGTACTGGTCGAGGTAGGAAGTAATGTGAAAATACGTTTTCTCAAATCAGCCATTAGCGATGTGAATCCGAATAAATCAAAGTAACCAGACATTCTTTTCGAACTAATTCTATATGGGCTTAGTTTTATACTAGTACAATCACCATTCACGAGTAGAGCGCTCATAAACCATGCAAGAAATCCATTTTAACACCATACCCGAAGCTATACGTGATATACGGGAAGGTAAGATGATCATTGTTGTAGATGATGAGGATCGTGAGAATGAGGGAGATTTTTTGATGGCAGGTGAGATGGTCACCACCGAAGCCATTAATTTTATGGTCACCCATGGACGCGGATTAGTCTGTGCCCCTGTGAATAAAGAAGTCGCAAAACGCTTTAAACTTAACCACATGGTGGTTGATGGCGCAGACCCAGACGAAGCCAATTTTACCATATCAATTGATCATAAACGATTAACAACTACCGGTATTTCCGCGGCAGATAGAGCCAACACGATTCGAGAACTTACTAACCCTGACTCTAAACCCACAGACTTTCGTAGACCAGGCCATATTTTTCCTCTTCTTGGGGTTGAAGGTGGGGTTTTAAGAAGAGCTGGACATACCGAAGCCGCTCTTGATCTAGCCAAGCTAGCAGGGCTTCAACCGGTTGGGATTATTTGCGAAATTATGCGAGAGGACGGGGAAATGGCACGAGTACCTGAACTTGCTCAAATGGCAAAAGATTTCGGGATGACCTTCATTACCATAAAGGATTTAATTGCTTACCGCAATGAAACTGAGAGTTTGGTTCGTAGGGTAATGCAAATGGAAATGCCAACGGTATATGGTGATTTCACCCTTCATGCCTTTGAAGAGTCCATGACAGGAGATATTCACTTAGCCCTAACCAAAGGTACATGGAATGTTGGGGAGCCTATTCTAACCCGGGTCCACTCATCAGATCTAATTGGCGATATTTTTGGCAGCCGTAGTAAACAATCCGGCGATGTACTTCATAGTGCTATGGCCCAAGTCGAAGAAGAGGGTCAGGGGGTTGTGCTCTATATGAACCGAAATCAACGCGGATCCATTTTAATGAGCCAATTACAAACCCTTAAAGCCATGCAAGAGGGACCCCTACTAGATTCAGAATTAGAGATAGACAATAGTCCAAAAAAGAGCGATGCCCGAGATTATGGAATCGGGGCGCAAATTTTACAAGCACTGGATGTAACTAAACTCCGTTTGCTAACCAATAATCCAGTTAAGCGCATTGGCATTACGAGTTTTGGACTAGAAATTGTAGAGCAAGTACCTATTCATTCTGAAAAAGCCTTATCTCAGCGCTAGAGGATTATTCTAGCTCACTTTCCTGTAAAAACCATACCCAACAGATTGGACTTGTTAGACAAGTTTTTAGTTTACTCCTTAACAGTGCTTTCTTTTTCTGTGAGGTCTAGCGGCTCAGCCTTCGGTTCTTCGGGTAATAAATATTTACCAAAAATGAGCAAGGTGATGATAGAGACCGATATCGCAATATCCGCCACATTGAAAATGTATGGAAATAAGGTCCAGTCATTAATTCGAAGACTAAAATAAATAAAGTCTACTACATGTCCATCTAGAAGACCACCATAGCCTTCAATGTATCCCATAATCAAGCGATCGGTGATATTACCCAAAGCTCCACCTAGTACCAATCCCATAAAAAATAAATACCCTAAACCTGCATATTTCAACGTCCAAAGTAGATAGGCAAATATGCCAATCGTGGCCGCAATTGAAATCATACTGATAATGTAGGTTGGAAGGATATCAATACCCATGGCCATACCTGAATTTTGCGTATAGTAAAACTCCAACCACCCTTCAACAATTTCCCATCGGTGTAATTCTGGTGACGTGCGTACCAGCCATTTTGTATACTGATCTAGGGCTATTACTACGGCAGCAGGCAATAGAAGCGTAAGTAATTTTATGTTCGTGGATTTTGACAAATCGTGTAACTGGCGGTTTTACTGGCAAACCCAGTAGGGCTAAATAAAGTTATTTCGGATTATTTAATTAACGTCGTTTCAACTTTGCATCAATGCTTAACTGTGTGTGAGGTACCGCTTCTAAACGACCTTTAGCTATTTTTTTACCTGTTACTTTACAAACCCCGTAAGTTTTGTTGTCTATGCGCTTCATGGCATCGTCCAAATATTTAATGAACTTACGAGTTCGATTGAAGAGCATGTAGGTTTTCTCCCTTTCCTGGGCATCAGTACCCGCATCCGCCATATGAAAGGAATACGCAGATTCATCTGAGCTGTTCTCCATATTATCTCTTAGCGTCTTCTGAAGAGCTTCAAACTCTTCTTCTGCTGCGTCTCGCTTTTTTAGAATAATGCCTCTAAAGTATTCCAATTCCTCATCCGTATACGGAGAGATACGCGCTTCACTGTTGGTCTCTTTTTTTGCCATGTTATTCGGTTGTTTAAGTTCTTCGAATAGAGATGATACACTCCTCATCTCCAATCTCCCATGTTTTTACATAATCTGAAACCTGTAATTCTTCCTGCTCTAGGCTCTCTGATAGGGTTTCTTGTTGAATATATTCCGCCATATAGCTTATAGCGGCAGCTAACTTTTCATTCGCTTGCACTCCGGTTGCTATCCGGTCAGTCACATCAAAGTTAGCTTCTTTTCTCATATTTTGCACTCTATTTACGAATTCTCGTGCTAAACCTTCTTTTTGAAGTTCTTCACTTAGTTCCGTATCAACTGCAACACTAAGGCCTGCTTCACTTTCCACTTGCCATCCTTCAAGTCCCGTACGAATGATATCGATTTCCTTTTCTAGCAGAACGATCTGTGTACCATTATCTAGACGGACAGTTACTTGTCCCAAAAGTTCAAACTCTGAAATTTGTTCGGTGCTAAATGATTGTACTTGACTAGCCACTGCCTTCATATTGGGCCCTAATTTTTTACCTAACAATGGGTAATTAGGTTTGGCTGTTTTGTGAACAATACCTGAATCATCATCCACAAACTGGATTTCTTTTACGTTTACTTCTTCTAGAATGATGTGCTGCACAGATAGTATTGCATCTCGTTCTACCTCATCTTTGATGGGTAGGATAATTCTTGCTAGTGGCTGACGAACATTCAAATCAATTTGATTTCGAATACGTAATACAATAGCCGAGATGAGTCTAGCCCGCTCCATTTTATGCTCAAGAGCAGGTATTATTGCAGTTTCTTCCACTGTAGGGAAAAAGGATAAGTGAACAGACTCTTCAAAACCTACCAAGTCGTTCGTTAATCGTTGATACATCCATTCACTCAGAAATGGAGCGATAGGACTCATAAGTTGACTCATACTTAGCAAACATTGATGAAGTGTTTGGTAAGCAGCTGTCTTATCTAGTGTAGCCCCTGATTTCCAGAAACGACGTCTATTTCTACGAACATACCAGTTGCTTAGTTCTTCCACAAAGGTTTCCATTTCTCGAGCAGCCCTAGTTGGTTCATACTCGTCAAAGTACTGTTCTACCTGTTTAATCGTAGTGTTAAGTCGTGAAATGATCCAACGATCTATCTCCGGTCGGTCGGGCACAGGAATATGTGCTGTATTAGCATTAAACTCATCAATATTTGCATACATGGCAAAAAAGGAATACGTGTTCACTAAGGTGTTAAAGAACTTTCGTTGGGTTTCCTTAAGTCCATCCTCGCTAAATTTTAAATTGTCCCAAGGGGAAGAATTACTCATCATATACCAACGAGTTGTATCCGCACCATAGGTTTTCAAAATCTCAAAAGGGTCTACCGTATTGCCTTTGGACTTACTCATTTTTTCGCCATTCTTGTCTAGGACAAGCCCGTTCGATACCACATTCTTGTAAGCGACCTGATCAAAGAGCATGGTTCCCAAGGCATGTAAGGTATAAAACCAACCACGTGTTTGGTCCACACCTTCAGCTATAAAGTCTGCAGGAAATCGATAATTAAACTCGGTTTGGGTTTCCATAGGGTAATGCCATTGGGCGAAAGGCATAGAACCAGAATCGAACCATACATCTAACAAATCGGGTACACGTCGCATGGTCCCCCCTCCTGGTGCTGGCCAAGTAAGTTCATCTATATATGGCCGATGTAAATCAAGCTCGGTATCCTCAGGTATCCCTGCCTTCATTTTTAACTCAGAAACACTTCCAATGCATTCAAATACATCTGGATTCTTATCACTCTGCCAAATAGGTAGCGGCGTACCCCAGTATCGCTGTCTAGATATAGCCCAATCCACATTATTTTCCAGCCAAGTACCAAATCTTCCTGTACCGGTACTACTTGGTTTCCAATTAATCGTTTTGTTAAGCTCCACCATACGATCTTTTACCGCGGTGGTTTTAATGAACCAGGATTCAACTGGGTAACTCATCAATGGGGTGCCCTTACGCCAGTCAAACGGGTAGTTATGTTCGTAGGTCTCATGCCGGAACATAAGCCCCTTCTCTTTTATTGCTTTAGCTATTCCTTTGTCAGCCTCTTTGAACCACTGTCCACTGAATTCCGGCACCTGTTCTGTAAAGCATCCATCTCGATCAATCGGGTTGAACATAGGTATTTGAGCCTTTGCGCATGCATCATAATCATCCGCACCATATGCTGGGGCCGTATGTACAATACCCGTTCCATCATCGATAGTTACATAACTTGCAGGAATAATCTTCCAAGCCTGCTCTTCATTGAATTCTTCTCGGGCGTAGTCAAAAATTGGAAGGTACCTGTTACCTAGCAGTTCTGTACCTTTGTACTCATCCAGAATGATCACTTCCTCACCGAATACCCGCTCAACACATCCCTTAGCAACGATGTAATTTTTATGATGATGAGCTAATTTAACGTAGTCCAATTCAGGGTTAATGGTCAAAGCCATATTGGAAATGGTTGTCCACGGTGTAGTGGTCCATGCCAAATAATACGTTTCCTCTTCATCTGGTTTAGGAAACATAACATAGATACTGGGATCCTGAGTATTTTTGTACCCTAAACTTACTTCGTGAGAAGAAAGTACGGTTCCGTTTCCTGGCGAATACCATTGAATCTTATATCCTTTGTATAAAAGTCCCTTTTTATAAAGCTCACTGAGGGCCCACCAAACCGATTCTATATAATCGTTTTCAAATGTGATGTAAGGATTCTCCTGATCTACCCAATAGCCCATTCGATCGGTTAATTCATCCCAAAGATCTTTATATTTTAATACGCTTGACCTACATTCTGCATTATATTTAGCGATACCATATTCTTCTACCTGAGATCTTCCTGTTAGTCCTAACGCTTTTTCAACTTCTATTTCTACAGGGAGCCCGTGTGTATCCCAACCCGCTTTTCGTTCAACCTTATACCCTTTCAAAGTCTTATAACGGCAGAATAAATCCTTGACAGTCCGCGCCATAACGTGGTGGATACCTGGCTTGCCATTAGCCGTTGGTGGCCCTTCATAAAAATTAAACGGGATACCTTCATTACGGCTGCTTATACTTTTTTCAAAAACCTGCTTTTCTTTCCATTCTTTTAGAATGTCTAATTCAGCATTCGGGTAGCTTAGGCTTTTTATTTCTTTGAACGATGGTGACATAAAGACTCTTGGGTTTCGTACTCCTAAAGAAACAACAATATAAGCAATCTATGCCAAATGCTGAGATTTTATTGCTCATTTCATTCCTATTAAATCAGTGCTATCTTATTTTATAAGCAGATACTACCACTAGTGCTTCTACCGGTGAGGCCGCATGTACAGCCACAGATGCTACCGCAGTAACTACCATCAGTAATGTCATATATGGTTTTAGATTCCCTTATATGCTCTCAAATACTCACTAGAGGCTAAAATTAGTTCATTTATTTTGTAAGTAAGGGTACCTAATGGTTACCTATGCCGGTGGAACTTGTACAAAAATGTTCATCCTTAATTCCACTATCATGGCAACTATTAAAACCGTATTACGACCTTACAAGAATAACGAAGGTAAACCAGTATAGCTCTATTTGTTGGTAATATGTTTAGTAAAAGGAAAG
>NTKP01000004.1 GCA_002457365.1 Rhodothermaeota bacterium MED-G12 | reverse complement strand
CCACCAACAGGAAGTACCAAACCTCTAAGGGTTATTTCACCCGTTAAGGCGATATCCCCTTTGACCTTTCGCTGAGTGTAGATGGATGCTAAAGCACTCATAATGGATACCCCTGCTGACGGGCCATCTTTGGGTGTAGCACCTGCAGGAACATGTAAATGTATATCCCATTGAGTGAAGGCGTTTTCAGTGATACCAAGATCCTTAGAATGCGCTTTTAGGTAGGAGAGTGCAAGTTGAGCAGACTCTTTCATCACATCACCCAGTTGACCGGTAATATGTAATTTTCCACTTCCAGGGCTCACGCTTGCTTCGATAAATAAAATATCACCACCAACCGGTGTCCAGGCTAAACCCGTTGCCACACCAGGAACCTGGGTGCGTTCGGCCGTGTCTTTTTGAAATTTAGGCTTACCTAATAGCTCTTCAATATCGGTGGCTTCAATGGTAGCCTCGCTAATTTCATCTAGTGCTACTTTAGCCGCAATGCCCCTGCAAACGGATGCTATCTCACGATCTAAATTTCGAACACCTGACTCCCGAGTGTATTCCTCAATTATTTTTGCTAAACCAGTATCGTCTACAGTTAATTGATTTTTTTTCAGTCCATTTTCTGAAATCTGTTTTGGGAGAAGATAATTCTTGGCTATTTGTGTTTTCTCTTCTTGCGTATACCCACTAATTGGAATAATCTCCATACGGTCTCTAAGTGGAGCAGGAATGGTATCTAGGCTATTAGCAGTTGCAATAAATAATACCTTAGATAAGTCATATTCAAGTTCTAGATAATTATCACTGAAGGTATCGTTTTGCTCTGGATCTAATACCTCCAAAAGAGCTGAGGTAGGATCGCCTCTATAGTCAGCCCCAACTTTATCAATTTCGTCTAGCATAATGACCGGATTTCCCTTGCCAGCTTTTTTCATTGCGCGCAAAATTCTACCAGGTAGTGCCCCGATGTATGTTCGGCGATGCCCCCGTATTTCGGCCTCGTCTCGGATACCCCCTAAGCTAAAGCGCTCAAATTCTCTGTCTAAGGCACGAGCGATGGATTTACCAAGTGACGTTTTACCAACACCAGGAGGGCCATAAAAGCAAAGAATCGGGGCTTTCATATCATCCTTGAGTTTGAGTACTGCCAAATATTCAATAATGCGCTTTTTTACCTTTTCAAGCCCATAATGGTCTTCGTCTAGTATAGATTTAGCATAAGCTAAATCTAGTTTATCTTCTGAATATTCGTTCCATGGTAAATCTAAAATCCATTCTACATAGGAATGAATAATGCCATAATTAGGAGAGGCATTAGGTGTCATTTCGAGGCGTTGTAGCTCTTTTTCTGCTACTTCACGAGCGTAGTCTGGTAAGGTTTTTTCTTCCAGCTTATTTTTTAATTTTTGGATATCCTGCTGTTCAGCATCTTCACCTAGTTCTTCTTGAATAGCTTTCATCTGTTGCCGTAAAAAGAATTCTCTTTGCTGATCATCAATGTCAGATTTAACTTTACTTCTTATTCGTTCACTTACATCTAAAACTTGAAGTTCCTGCTCTAAAAAGCTCATTATATCCCGAAGATTGGCCGAAAATTCTTGCTGTTCAAGCAAACGCTGTTTTTCTGTCAAGTCCACGTTCAAGTTAGATGCAATGAAATTTAGTAGAAAAACCGGGCTATTTATATTGTTAACCGCCACGGCAGCCTCGGATGGTATATTAGGAGACTTGTTGATGATATTCGCTGCCGTTTCTTTGATGTTACGCACGGAGGCATCTAATTCAACCCCCTCAATATCCATTTGCTTTGGATAGGAGACGGTTGTTGCTTTAAAGTAGGGTTGTTCCTCAGTGAATTCTTCTATTTGAAAGAGCGATTTACCCTGTATTACGATACTACGTGTGCCATCAGGCATTTTTATGAGTTTTAAAATCTGAGCTACCGTACCTATTCGGTGAAGATCTTCATACCCAGGTTCTTCAATGTTCATATCCTTCTGGGTCACGACTCCAATAATTTTATCAGCCGCATAAGCATCTTTTACCAGACGTAGAGAGCGATCTCGACCTACCGTAATTGGGACTACCACACCAGGAAATAAAACGGTGTTTTTAAGTGGTAAGATGGGCAGGCTTTCAGGAACCTCAGATTCGGTGAGTGCGCGCTCTTCTTCTTCAGACATTAGGGGAATAGCCTGCTCAAAATCTTCCATATTCTCGTCTGTATCGTCAAAAAAATTAATCAAAATAAACTCTTTTTTGGTTTATAGAAACATAACTGTTTTTTGATAAAGCAATAAATAAGCCATAATAAGAGGAGGTAACAAAAGGGCAGATATTTTTTCACCTGGCAGTATTCGATATCATATTCGAGTGGTGTTTGTCAATTTGTCACTCAATGTTTGTGTTCGGATTTAATCCCTGTTTCGTTAATCAGAAGAATGAACTAGGAGGGAATGAAGTCGTCGTAAACTAGAAGCGAAAGTTTATGCCACTAAAACCGACAGAGCTAGGCAACATTTTCCCATTATTATTGGAAACCGGCCACCGACCACTCAGTTCTAGCTCCACCATTGAGCCGGCCAAACGAAGGCCTAGGGAAAAATCATCTCCCCAAATGGTAGACTGGGTATAACCGCCGGAAAAGACGATACCTTTTAAGGGTTGCAAACTAGCTCCAGCGCTATAGATCCAACTTGGTACACTCGAAAATGTACTAAAAAAAGCGTGTTGAATATCTGCCTGAACCGACCATCTATTCCATAGTAAATGTACACCTAGTTGGGCTTGTGTAGGTAGTAAAACGGTGGTTTTTGTGCGAGTCAATGGTTCGGTTAGCAGGTTTTCTAGTTGTCCATTGGTCTCCAAAAAATAAAAATATTGCTCTGGACTTCCCTCATAGAAAGCTAAGTTTTGTTCAACAGCTGCGTCCATATTAAGGGGTTCCGATTGAGATTCAGACCGGATAAAGGGCTCTATACTCAATCCTTCAGCATACTCTATATAACCGATATCACTTACTGAAAAAGCAACACTGATCGATCGTGCTACCTTAGTATTCTCTTTTGAAACCAAGCTTAGTTCGTTGGACAGATTTCGAGTATATCGAAGACCAATATCCATACCAAAACCTAGGCCATCCTTGAAATCATTTAATGAAGCAGCGTACCGATGATCGATATCGGGTATCGGGATGGTGGAAGGCGAATTTCCTTGGTGTAGGCTGTTTAAATAATCGGAATAGAGTCCAGCGGTTTCAATTATGAAGGATTCAATGAGTTCGTTATTCCCACTAAAGTAAGCGGACTCGGAGCGACTCATTGAACGAGAGCCTGCCAAAATAACCCTAGGACTAAAACCCAGACTAAATTGATCGGATACTGGAGTGAAATCACTTAGAATATCTAATCGTTCACTATAATTAAGTCCTACAGCAAGGTAGTTTATCTCATCATGAGCCAACCATTGAGACCTTTTTAAGCCACTTGGACTGGGGTAATATTCTTTATCGTACCAGCCTCGATTCACTTGAAAGGATTGCTTAAATACATATTCCGCATATAGTCCTATGGATACTTGGTCATTGTGAAATCCCACCGACAATAATTCTTGAGTGATTGATGATCGGAAATATGTGGGTTTCGATGAGTCCGTGAATAACCGATTGAGTTCGCTTTGGTTTTGAGGAAGAGAATTGACCGGTGAAGCGGTTACGGGTTCATAGGGCTCGTAGGTCATTAACCAACTGGAGAGATCCGTTTTCTCATTGGTAGTGGTGGATATGTTAGGATGAACCATCGAAAGCAATCCCAGTTTTACCGTCCATTTTTTTTCCGAATTGAATTGAACATTAGCAGGGTTAATCCGAAGTCCACTAACACCCGAAAGATAACTGACACCGGAACCACCCATGCTGGGTAATATTGCCGGGGAACTGCCATAAATCTCAACTATTCTAACACTTGAATTTTGAGATTGTAGCTGTGCATGAAGGGTATAGGTTTGTGCGCAAAACATTAGCATAACCATAAAAACCCTGATGGCTAATTTCAAACGCCTAATGTCTGAATTAGGGCCTATTAGTATGTTCAATCCACTTTTCATGGTTGGTACTTCGCACTTGGTATGTCAAACAGCTAATCGTTTATAATCGAAAGGGGTGCTGCCTGAAGCATTAATTTTTTCTGACCTCTATTCTTGAAAAATACAACAACTTTTGTCTGTGTTCCACTACCGCTACGGCTCATGATTTTTCCTGTACCAAATTTGTCGTGAACAACCACTGCCCCAACAACAAAGGGATCTGAACCCTCATTAAGGTCATAATCTATCCTGCCTAAGGATGAATAGCTCTTGTAGGAGGGGCTTTTTCCTGCTGAATCATATTCAATGGTTGTGCCAAGACTACTTCTGTGCTTCTGAGCGCTCGCTGTAGGTACATGGGGTATGGTATCACTGTCTTCGTAATCGTTGTCTGTGTTAGAATTAACACCTCTTGTAGACATGAAACGGTCACTACGTTGTCGAAGTGTGGCACCTGTTTCGGTTCGAACAACGGAGGCATCCACTTCATCTAAAAATCGTGAGCGCATTTGACGTTGTTCTTCTCCGTATTTAAAGCGGCTACTGCAATGACTAAAATAAAGTCGTTCTTGGGCGCGAGTTATTGCTACATAGAATAATCTGCGTTCTTCTTCAATATCTACGTCAAAACCCTCTTTAGCTCCAACAGGAAACAAATTTTCCTCAAGTCCCACAACAAAAACAACAGGAAATTCTAAGCCCTTAGAACCATGAACGGTCATTAAGGTTACCGCGGGTTTGTTTTCATCGAATTTATCTCCGTCAGTAATGAGGCTGATTTCTTGTAAAAAGGCACTTAGTGATGTTTTATTTCCTTGTTTTTCGTAATAACTAATGGCATTGATGAATTCCAATATATTTTCACGCCGCATCAAGCTTTCATGGGATTGTTCTTCTACAAGCATTTTCATGTATCCCGATTTATCTAATAAATCTCGGGTGAGTTCATGAAGCTTCACTTTTTTTGTTGCGAGTGCCTCCCTAAATTCATTCATCATATTGACAAATTCCCTAATTCGAACTTTAGCTGGGCGGTATACCTGCGTATCCTCGATCTGTTCTAGTAACTCCCAGACTCTGAGCCCTTGATCTCGTGCAGCCCTTCGTACATCATTGATTGATTTTTGCCCAATACCTCTTGAAGGTTCGTTAATGATGCGTATTAGATTCGTTTCATCAAATGGATTAACTAGAAGCTTTAAGTAGGCTAGTACATCCTTTATTTCTTTGCGTTGATAGAATGATAAACCACCGATGAGTTGGTAATCGATTTTATGCCGCCTAAAAGCCTCTTCAAAAACCCTAGATTGGTAGTTAGTTCTGTAGAGTACGGCGAATTGATTGTAATTGAGTGAGGCTTGCTGGCGGAGTTTTAAGATATACTGAGCAACCCGGTTGGCTTCATCTCTTTCATCGAAATTCTCTAGAACAGTGATAGGTTCTCCGTACTCTTTTTCGGTCCAAAGAGTTTTATCTAGCTGTTTTTCATTCTTCTTTATAATAGAATCAGCGCAGGTTAAAATAGACTTAGTAGAGCGATAATTCTGTTCTAAGGGAACCTGATGAGCAT
Organism: Rhodothermaeota bacterium MED-G12; assembly: GCA_002457365.1. Taxonomy (GTDB): domain Bacteria; phylum Bacteroidota; class Rhodothermia; order Balneolales; family Balneolaceae; genus UBA1275. The sequence continues at coordinate 41,789 of NTKP01000004.1, read as the reverse complement.
CTGTATAATCCTGTTGGAAATTGAGAATATTAGAAATATCGGCCCCTCGAAATGAGTAGATGCTCTGTGCATCATCACCCACTACACATAAATTGTGATGTTTATCAGCTAACAATTTAGTGACTTTATATTGCGCATGATTGGTATCCTGGTACTCATCTATGAGGATATAACGAAATCTATTTTGATATTTTTCTAATAATTCAGGATCACTCTCAAATAGTTCAATGGGCAGCACCAGTAAATCATCAAAATCCATTGCATTACTATCTTTGAGTCTTTTTTTATAGATCGTGTATACCCTGGAAGTAATGTCATCCAACGTTGAGCCAATAAATTTTTTGGCATAGGTGTCTGGATCAATTAGTTGATTCTTTGCATCACTAATCTTGTATTGAATAGTTCTCGGTTTAATTTGCTTTGGGTCATAGTTGAGTTCTTGTAGAATTTGCTTTATCACGGTCTCCGCATCCGAGGTATCGTAAATAGTAAAATCTTGACCAAAACCGAGTTTTTTAGCTTCTACACGGAGTATTCTGGAAAAAACAGAGTGAAAGGTACCCATCCATAAACTATGAGCGGGGTCTCCAATAAGCTGAACAATCCGATCCTTCATTTCTCGAGCAGCTTTATTGGTAAAGGTCAAAGCCAATATTTCTTGTGGAGCTGCTTTGAATTGCTGAAGCAGATAAGCGATTCTATACGTTAATACTCTAGTTTTACCCGAACCTGCACCTGCTACTATTAAAAGGGGACCATCACTATGAGTAACCGCCTCTTTTTGTTGAGGATTCAATCCTTCCAAAAAGGAAGGTTGATTTGCCTGAGAAGAAGAGGACATGGTAAAACTCTTCATTCGCTAGGCATTCCATTGGGTTAATTGATGAGCTAAACTCTGAAGTTTTTGAAGGGTATCTGCTTCTTTTTTACGTTCGTTATCTACCACCTGTTTAGGAGCATTTTCCACAAAATTTGTGTTGGATAGTTTAGCTTGAATACTTTTCAAGAAGCCTTCTAGTCGTGCAATTTCGTCAGTAATCTTTGCTTTTTCTTTTTCAATATCAATAAGGCCTTCTAAGTTCACGTATAATTCATCGGTTCCTAGAAGTACACTAGTGGAGTGAGTTGGTTTTTTAATCGTGGTTGATATGCCAAACAAAGTCACTTTTTCCAGTTTTTCAATGATCCAGAAATGGGTTTTGAGCTGCTCTGCCTGCTGGCTATCAGCTGTTTTAATACCAACATGTAATTCTTTCTTTGGGGAGATATTCATCTCTGCCCGAACATTTCTGAGAGAGGAGATCAATAACTTGTATTGTTCAAACAATTCAGCAGCAAGTCCTTGACCATTAGATTCTATAGGGCTTGGCCACGAGCTTATGCAAAGAGCTTGCTGTGGATCCCGTTTTTGTATGTACTGCCAAATTTCCTCACTAATGAAGGGCATAAAAGGATGGAGTAGCTTCATGAGTTGTTCAAAAATACCTAAAGCCAATTCTACTCGATGTTTTTCGGGCAATTCACCGGGGATAGTTGATTTATTAAGCTCTATGTACCAATCACAAAAATCATCCCATAATAAGGCATATACTTTTTTTAGGGCATCATTTATGCGGTATTGCTTGAAATCTGTTTCAACGCCTTTAATAGTTTCGTTAAGACGATGCATGATCCAGGTATCAACCAAGTTGGTTGGATCAAAATCTAAATGAGGATGATATTCCTGAGCGTCATCCATTTGTAGGGTTAGAAAACGAAAAGCATTCCAGATTTTATTTGAAAATTTACGCCCTTGTGCACATAACGCATCATCAAACGGAAGGTCATTACCAGCTGGTGTGGCAAACAGCATACCCATACGAACGCCATCGGCACCAAATTTAGCAATTAAATCGAGTGGATCGGGGGAATTACCCAAACTCTTACTCATCTTTCGACCTTGTTTATCGCGGACAATCCCGGTGAAATAGACATTCTCAAATGGTGGTGCATTTCTATATTCGTAACCAGCGATAATCATTCGGGCGACCCAAAAAAACATAATTTCAGGAGCGGTTACCAGGTCTTGAGTTGGATAGTAATAATCCACCTCTTTTTTATCGTAAAAACCTTCGAATACCGAAATAGGCCACAACCAAGATGAGAACCAAGTATCTAGCACATCCTGATCTTGAGTCAAAGCTTCTAGGTGAAGTTCAGGGTTGTTACTTTTTTCCTGAGCTAGAAGTAATGCCTCTTCAGCTGATTTTGCTACCACAAAATCATGTTCCCCTTCACCATAGTAGTAAGCCGGTATCTGATGCCCCCACCAAAGTTGCCTAGAAATACACCAGTCCTTTATATTTTCCATCCAATGCCGGTAGGTGTTTTTAAACTTTGCTGGATGAAATGCAATAGTATCATCCATGACCTTATCCAAAGCTGGCTTAGACAACTCTTTCATCGATACCCACCACTGAAGGGAGAGACGGGGCTCAATGACCACATCGGTTCGTTCAGAAAATCCAACCTTATTGGTATACTGTTCCGTTTTTTCGAGTAAGCCCAACTCATCCAAGTCTTTTACGATTTGTTTTCGGGCTTCAAACCGGTCCATCCCCTCATAGGTGCCAGCTAATTCGTTCAGGCTGCCATTCGGGTTAATGATGTCAATGGTATCTAAATCGTACTTTTTGCCTAACTCATAGTCATTAAGGTCGTGAGCTGGAGTGACTTTTAAACAACCCGTACCAAATTCTGGATCTACATAATCATCAGCAATAATAGAGATGGCTCTGTTGACAATGGGAACCTGTACTTTGGCGCCTTGCAAATGTTTAAAACGAGTATCCTCTGGATGAATACAAACGGCTGAATCTCCCAGTAAGGTTTCAGGGCGAGTTGTGGCTATGAGTACATACTCACTAGTTGGCTGTTCTTGCTCATCTAAAATTCTATAGCGTATGTAATAAAGCTGTGACTGAACTTCTTTATAAATAACCTCTTCGTCACTTAAAGCAGTGAGAGCAGCAGGATCCCAATTTATCATTCTTACGTCACGGTAAATTTTCCCTTTTTTATACAAATCGATAAATACATCGATTACACTCTCAGAATATTTGGGATTCATTGTGAAGTGAGTTCGGTCCCAATCACAACTTGCACCTAATTTCTTTAATTGCTCAAGGATAATTCCGCCATGCTTATGGGTCCATTCCCATGAGTGTTCCATGAAGGCATCTCTACTTAAGTCACTTTTTTTTATACCTTCTTCTCTTAGTTTTCGAACTACTTTTGCCTCTGTAGCAATTGAAGCGTGATCAGTACCAGGAACCCAGCATGCATTGTAGCCATCCATGCGAGCTTTCCGCACCAATACATCTTGAATAGTATTATTTAACATGTGTCCCATGTGAAGCACACCTGTCACATTGGGAGGAGGGATGACCACCGTAAAAGGCTTCTTTTTGGTATCTACTTCAGAGTGAAAATATCGATGGCTTTCCCAATATTGGTACCATTTATCTTCAACCTGTTCATGTTGATATTGAGCAGGAATTACGGAATCTGACACAATGATTAACCTATTTAGTTCGGATTAAAAGTACTCCAAAGTGTCCATCAGAGTCGTGCTTATGGGGATAGGTTTGGTAGGCTAGGCCATCCTCAGTTAACACCTCTTCAGGTACAAAATCCTCTAGGGGCTGAAGCTCAAACGTAGGATAGTTTTCAAGAAACTTCTGGACTTGTTCCATATTCTCTTCCGGCTCTAGGCTGCAAGTGGAATAGACCAAACGCCCGCCTCTTTTTACCATATTGGCTGCTTCTTCTAGTAATTGAGCTTGTAGATCAACCGCATTTTTTAGCCCTTCTTCGTCACGTCGCCATCGTAGGTCGGCTCTTTTGCTTAACACGCCAGTGCCGGTACATGGAGCATCTAAAAGAACGGCATCAGCCAGTGGTAAAGAAAGCTCAAGTATGTCTCCACGTCTGATTTTAATGTTTTCTGCACCAAAATTTAGGGCGCTTTCCGCCAATTTTTCCAAACGCTCACCCGATATGTCCACCGCTAAAATATCGCTTTCTCCTTCGGTTAAATCTGAGATCATGATAGATTTTGTGCCGGGCGCCGCACATAGGTCATAAATCTTCTCATTGGGTTGAGGATCTAGGATAAAGGGAGCAAAACCTGCCGCAATATCTTGCACTTGACAGATTCCTTTTTTTAATAGGCCTTTCTCAATGAAAGGCTGAACAGACTGTACTTTGTAAAAATTTGGTAGCCAATCGCTAGCTTCAAATTCCACGCCTAATTTCTCCATGCGTAGTTCAAAATTGGCAATGGTAGTACGCATGGTATTTGCACGGACATAGAAGCTCGGCCTGGTATTATTAGCCTGCATCAATTGAAAAGCTTCTCTCTCACCAAAACGGCTACTCCACCGTGAAACTAGCCACTCAGGGTGGGAGAAAGTAGTCGCAACTAGTTTAGTTCTGTCTTTAAATTGAGGTTTTGGGAGTTGCTCAATATCTCGTTGCAGATTTCGAAGTATTGCATTTATGAGATCGCCAGTTTTAGAACCCATCTTAGCTTTTCCCAGTTCTACTGCCTCATTAATGGCTGCGTAATCTGGTGTGCTATCCATAAACAACATGTCATAGATGCCTAGGCGTAGAATGTTTTTAAGATCGGTTTTCATTTCCGTCACATCGATGGTGGCGTAGTGATCAATCAAAAAATCTAGATAACTACGCTTTCGCAAGATGTTCTGAACATATTCGCGAACTTGTGCCCGTTCTCTGGGTTCTAGTTCATCTGAAAGGGAAAAATCAAGGCTTTTTTGCAGATCGAAACCAATTAGTATATCAACACTTGCGCTGCGTTCATTAAAATAGTTATCCAATGGAGTAGGGGTTAGGTTCTTGGGAAAATGTTAGTATGTAGGGTCGTTAAACTAATATCGACCTTACACGATTACTTCGATAGACTATTAATTTACCATTTTACCCATCGACTTGCTACCCTAAACTCTATGATTTACTTATCGCAGTTGGCTCTATTAAACGCGATAACGGATTATTTTCTGTTTACAAGCAGAAGGGGATTCTAGCAATAGAAGCTATGTACATGGGTAAATAAAAAGGACTAGCTTTTCGTTGCCTATTAATTCTTAAGTCTCTATCTTTATAAATCTATATATTTGTTGTTCTCAGACTCAGGATATTCCTACAAAAAAAGTTTCAAATTAACACTATTTACTCATGAACAAAGGAACAGTCGCACAAGTAATCGGCCCAGTAGTAGACGTGGATTTCTCAAATGCAAAAACACCTGCCATATTAAATGCATTAACAATTGAAAATGCAGACGGTTCTACTCTTTACTTAGAAGTAGCTCAACATTTAGGGGAAGATAGAGTTCGAACTATTGCGATGGATTCTACTGAAGGCCTGGTAAGAGGTAAAGAAGTGATTGATACTGGTAAAGCAATTGCAATGCCAGTTGGAGAAGATATCAGAGGTCGATTGTTTAATGTGGTTGGTGAGTCCATTGATGGTATCAAGCAACCTGAAGGCAAAAATAGTTATCCTATTCACCGAGAAGCTCCTGCTTTCGACCAACTAGCTACCTCTACTGAGATGCTAGAAACCGGAATTAAAGTGGTAGATTTATTATGTCCTTACGCGAAAGGGGGTAAGATCGGTTTATTTGGAGGTGCTGGTGTAGGTAAAACAGTACTTATACAGGAATTAATTAACAACATTGCAAAGCAGCACGGTGGGCTTTCTGTGTTTGCGGGTGTGGGAGAGCGTACTCGAGAAGGAAACGACTTACTTAGAGAATTTATTGAATCCGGAGTTATCAATTACGGGGATGAATTCAAAGAGTCGATGGAGAATGGAAAATGGGATTTAACTAAGGTTGATCATGAAAAACTTAAAGAATCTCAAGCAACCTTAGTATTCGGCCAGATGAATGAGCCTCCTGGAGCCCGAGCACGTGTTGCCCTTTCAGGCTTGACGGTTGCCGAGTATTTCCGTGACGAAGTTTCTAGAGATATATTATTGTTTATCGACAATATTTTCCGGTTTACTCAAGCGGGCTCTGAAGTATCTGCACTACTTGGTCGTATGCCTTCTGCTGTAGGTTATCAGCCAACACTAGCAACAGAAATGGGTGCCATGCAGGAGCGAATCACTTCAACGAAGAAAGGTTCAATTACCTCTGTACAAGCAGTGTATGTCCCCGCTGATGATTTAACGGATCCGGCACCTGCAACAACATTTACTCACTTAGATGCCACCACGGTTCTTTCTAGAGCGCTAACACAAATTGGTATTTATCCAGCCGTTGACCCACTTGATTCAACTTCTAGAATCATCGATCCCAAAGTTGTAGGGGAAGAGCATTACAATACAGCGCGAAAAACAACCATATTACTCCAAAATTACAAAGACCTACAAGATATTATTGCCATCTTAGGTATGGATGAATTATCTGATGAAGATAAATTGGTTGTAAGCCGCGCTCGACGTGTTCAACGATTCCTATCACAACCATTTTTTGTGGCTGAACAATTTACTGGAGCTCCCGGTAAGTATGTGAAAATCGATGAAACCGTGAAGGGGGTTAAGATGATTATTGAGGGAGAGTTAGATCACTTACCTGAAGGTGCCTTCTATATGGTTGGTAATATTGAAGAAGCGATTAGTAAAGGTGAAAAAATGCTAGCAGAATCAGCAGAGGTTTAGTAATGTCCACCTTTAAGGCAAAAATTTTAACACCAGAAGGCTCCGTATTTGAAGGCATTGTGACTGGAGTACGCATGCCTGGTACGCTAGGTAGTTTCGAGATTAAACATAATCACGCACCTATAGTTTCTACCTTACAATCCGGAGTTGTTGCAGTTCGCACAGAGTCAGGTGAACAATTATTTTCGATCTCTGGTGGAATGGTTGAAATGGCTGCCAACGACCTTACCCTGTTAGCTGAATCAGTAGTTACTAACTAGCTTACTATTTAAAATTGTATTGAACTGATACTATAATAAAGTAGTTACTACTTTGATTCTAAGCGCGCGGTTACGTCCTAATCAGACTGCCTAAAAAGACCCTACTATTCCAGCCAAAAAAGCCACATCAACTCCTGTTCAAAAGGACAAAGTGAAATGACGAAAGTTTAATAGAATCTAATCCCGGTTACAATCCATCTACCAGGAAGTGTGGCACCAAGGATTTGTTGATATCGCCGATCCAGCGAATTACGCATTTCTAGACTCCATTCCATTCGAGAAAAGAGAGAGGCTGACCAATTTGGTAAGAGTAAAGTCTTTGATGCTTTCACGTCTATCCAGGTTTGTGGTGAATCGATTTGAAAGCCCATATTTTCATTGCTGTCCCTTGGTAGAACCAAATGGCGAAGACCTATCAATAGTACGTTTGTTTCATTTTTCAAGCGAACTTGGCCATTCCACTGATGTTTAGGATGTTCTAATAAGTACTTACTTACCGATATCGCATCTATATCCGTTTTAATATAGCTATGACTTAACATTAGCTCTAGAGTAGTCTTGCTTTGACTAAGAAGCGGGGCATTAGTTTTAGATGGATGCGTTCGAGCTGAATGCTCAGCTAAGCCTAATCGTATGTGTACCGATTGTTCTACACCAAATGTGCTCCCTTCGCTGATATTTTGGGGATAAAAATAATAACCATTAGGGTCAAGTGTGACACTTTGGGTCACTAAATTTGCGGGTGTGTATATGTAATCAATAAGTTTTTCTGAAACCCGATAATAGCTTCCAACTTCATATCGTATGTTCGCTAACTCTTTGCTTTTAAAATTGAAATCAATAGACCAGCTTTCTTCAGCCTCAAGAGTGGGGTTACCAACGTTTCTGCCACTTGATATAGAAGGAAGGTTGTGAGAAACATATAGTTCAGTAAAGTCTGCAGCGCGTATTGATTTTCCTGCTGAACTACGGAATGCCCCTAACTTAGTGATAGTATTAAGGGTTAATTGAGGGATCCATTTTAGCTTATAGGTGTCATGATAGTCGGCTCGAATACTGGAAGTAGTATGAATTGATTGGAAAAAATCATTATTAAAATACGTGTTGCTACGAATGATACCGTACAGACCGTAGCCTAAGTTTGTGTGGTCACCACGATCAGTACTGACTATTTTTTTATGAAGTAGCTGTATACCCGCAGTATAGTTAAGCGTTTGATTCCGGTTTTTCCCAACCCAGTTTAGGTGAGCTTGGGATTGAGTGGTTGTGTGTTCATTTGGAGTAAAGAGGGGGTTAAAATCAAATACATCCTTAGTCTCTTGGATCATGCCATCCACTTCAATAAAGGATGATGAAAAGATCTTCCTACTTGAAAACTGTACCCATCGTCGTTGCACGTCTTCTACAGATTCGTCATACGGGCTAATGGTATAAAAATACTTCGCGTTAAAATCGCGTTGATCATACCCCATTCGTACGTATTGTGTCCAGGTATCTGTCCATTTAAACACGCTACTAATGCCCGCGCTCTGTTGGTTATAAAAACTCCTATAGTTGGCTGGTGCACTTCCAATGTCAAGAGTGTTTGGATTGGCTCTTTTCTCTCCTTCAACAGCCGTATTCATAGCATAACCACCCACAATTAAACGCCGAGTCTTTTTTTCAACGTCCAAATATTGCCAGCTACTACCATAAGAACCTATCTTTAATGAAACATTTGAACTATAGGTAGTTGAATTGTTGCTTCTTTTATTATCCTTGGTCAACACTTCATTGGTTTTATCTACAGATGAACTAACTGCGCTCATTTGGATATAATTCACATACGTGTTGGTACTAACGGCAATAACACCTCCCATTGCATCGGAACCATAACTTGCAGATGCGGGACCTCTAATGATTTCAATCCGGTTAATTTGTTGAATTGGTACGGATAAATTGGAGTTGAAGTGCCCAGTGAGTGGGTCATTCATTCGTTGTCCGTCAATGAGGACTACTATTTGCGCATAGGTACTACCGCGAATTCCAATATCTGCTTGAGCACCAAAACTATTTCGAGTAGTAACATGTACACCGGTAACATATGCCAGTAATTCATCAAGTGAACTAGCTGGGATTGCTCGAATATCTTGTTGAGTCAGAATACTAATTTGTTTGCCTTCACTAAATAGAGAGGAGGGAAGCCTTCCCCCTTGTATGATAATGCTGTCCAAGCGTATGGATTCCTGAGCACTAACAAGGGGGTATACATCAACAAGAAAAAAAATAAATAGCTAAGGCGTAATTTGGACAATGGAACAAAGTTATATTGAGTTTGATAAAGAATATTGGTTAGCTGAGAATACTTACCACCCAATGGTTCCTTTGTTGTTATCGCCAGCCATTTCACTGCGATTTTCGTTGGGATCCTCAGGCATAATAAAGCCGGCAGGTGGGCTAAAAGCATCGTAGCTCCAGTAGGCTAATGGATCCTCGGTAACAAAATTAATAAAGGTTCCAACAATAGGTAAAGCGGTACGGGCCCCTTGTCCAATAGAATAGGCTCGGTCGGTTGGGAAACGAATTCTACGGTCTTCACCACCCACCCAGGAACCCATAACTAAATGAGGTGTCATCGCTATAAACCAGTTATCTGCTGAATTTTGTGTGGTACCTGTTTTACCGGCTATGTCTTGCCTAACGCCATAAACATTGCGTAATCTAACTCCTGTACCATTGTATCCATCTCCGCCTCGAATGACACCACGCATCATATCTACCATCAAGTAGGCTGTTTCGGGACTTATAACTTCCTGTTTATATTCTGGATGATATTCTACCAACACATTACCTTCTCGGTCTTCTATTCTGGTGATGGCAATTGGGTCTATGTGAACCCCCTCATTGGCAAAGGTAGTGTAGGCGCTGGTTATCTCGAGAAGAGAAACTTCTGCAGTTCCTAAGGCTATAGAGGGATAAGCGGGTGTTTTCGACATATCAATGCCTAGGTTAGAGGCCATTGCTTTAATTTTTCTAGCGGCAGGATCTAGTTTCCATAATTCATTGGTACCAGGCTCCCCTGCAATTTCAGGGAGCAAACGAACCGTTATGTTATTCAGGCTCCTCGCTAAGGCTTCACGAAGACTGATGTTGATTGGACCGGTAGCAACGGTTTCATCTTTGGGATCCCATACGCTCCCATTTCTGTCATAGTATTTTGTGGGGTATTTAGAGAAGGTGTGGTAGGGCTTATATCCATTATCAATGGCCACGGCATAAACAAAAGGTTTAAAGGTTGAACCCGCTTGTCTCCTTGCCTGATAGACATGGTCGAATTGAACATTTCCATAATTTGACCCTCCAACCCAAGCCATAACATTACCATTGGAAGGGTCAATACCCACAAAACTCGCTTCCAATCTGGTTCTTGTTTTTAAGACGGAGTCAACAAAAACGGAATCCATTTTCAGGCTATCTAATACTGCTTTTCGAAGAGTAGTTTGGTAGGTCTGGAATCCATTTTTGTACTCGTCGGTATCCTCTAGGAAGCTATCCAAAAAGGAGGGATATTTTTCCCATAATCGATCCATATATATCCCGCTTCCTGAGCTTGTCCACTCTCGCTCAAATATATTCTGCAAGGAATCTAGTTTCACCTGAACAGCTCTTTCTGCGTGAGCCTGTAATCGTGAATCGATGGTAGTATGTATGACCAAACCATCTGTGAATAAATCATAGCCATTTTCTTGAGCCCATGAGGCAATTTTTTGACGCACATATTCTCCGAAATAACGATTGACTCGGCCCGATTTGGAAGGGGGTTGGTAATCTAGCTCAATGGGCATTGCGCTAGATTCATTGAGCTCGGATTCGGATATATACCCTTGTCGATTCATCAGGCGTAGGACTATGTTTCTGCGCTGTTTAGATCGCTCAGAAAATAATCTTGGATTATATGCATACACCGCATTTACCGAACCTACCAATGTAGCTGCCTCTAAGATATTCAGCTCTTTGGCAGACTTATTAAAATGAGTTCTAGAAGCCGCTTCTATTCCGAATGCACTATTGGAGTATTCGACGGTATTCAAATACATTTCAATAATTTCTTTCTTGGTATAGTTCTTTTCAATTTGAACGGCTGTGATCATTTCCCGGAATTTTCTGCTAACCGAGAATTTCTGTCCAATTTCTTTGTATAAATTCCTTGCTAATTGTTGGCTTAAGGTTGACCCACCTTCCACTCTTCCCCTTAAAATATTGATAGGGATGGCTAAGGTTCTAAACATGTCCATTCCCCAGTGATTATAAAAACGGTGATCTTCTGTTGAGATAAGGGCATGAACAGCGTAGGGTGAAATGTCTTGGTATCTAACCCATGTCCTGTTTTCAGTGAAATATTTATCCAGCACAACTCCGTCTCGGCTTCTCACTTCACTGGCGATAGCAGTATCTGGATTTTCAAGTTGATCGATAGAAGGGAGTCCTTGAAATAAAAAAAATCCGTAGGTACTTATGATCACGATTCCAATAACTATCGCACTACCAACCACAATTAGTGCTTGTTTGAGTCCACTGGCTGATGTGGATCGGTTAGCAGATTCTTGAGCTATTTGCCTCCGATACTCTGGGTCACTGAAATAACGTTCTTGATCTATGTTGTTCTGTTGGCTCATAATGAGTATGAGGGTTTTTCCTTAACTACCAATTTACTCTGTCGTTCATCCCATTCGGCATGGACCCAACCTTGCTTAGAGTAGGTTAAAACAAGATTGTTTTCGTAATATGGTCCGGTATTTATATACTTCCCACCTTTGGTATGTACGGTCCGTGCTAGATGATCATGACCAGCAATTACCAAATCAATATCGGAAAAATTAATTAGATTTTTTAATGTGGAATCGATATTGGCTAGGGCTGGTTTTTCTTTTTTTTTGCTAAAATTGGAAAAGGCTTTCATCATAGACCATGCCTGATTGGGTGCAAAGAAGTACTGGAACAATGTGATAAACGAGGCTGACCTAAGTATCGTGTGTAAAATTGGTCGTTTAAGTGGGGTTATTAGGTTTCCGCGAATCCGTGTTTTTTTTGTAGGTAGCCCATCTCCATGTAATAAACACACTGTTTGGCGATCTAAATCGATTGTACACCCATCATTGAATACTTTGCAGCCGATCGATGCAAAATATCCGGCATCCCAATAATCATGATTTCCCAAAATATAGTAGGCGGGACCACACGCTTGATTGTACTTTTTGAGAGTATCTAAAATGCTTGAACCTAGCGGAGGAAGGGTAGTCTCACGGGGAGATTGAATGCTTTTGAAAGGTGTTTTTTCTGACTTTTGGGCAGGGAATTCCATCCAATAGTCAAACACATCACCCAGTAGGTATAGTTGAATTTTTTTCTGGGCTGCGTAGTTGATTAAGGAGCACAGACCTTTTTCGTAGTTTTCCCCCATCAAGATTGAACCACCAAGGTGTACATCTGCCAGAAATAAGTGGGTTGGTTCTATATGAATAGATTCACTCATAGACTAAGTGGTTACTTAGAACGGTGGGTGATGAAATCAATAAGTTGTAGTAGTGGACCAGCGGAGGCAGGGGAAGCTAGGTCACGTAATTCGTTTTTGGCCTTTGTAGCATATTCTAGCATGATTTCTTCGGCATGAGAAATTCCGTTGTTTACAGATACAAAATCAACAATCTGCTGAACCTCTGAACTGCTTTTTCTTCTTTTTTTCATCAGCTTTTTATAAAGTCGAGCATCTGATTTGTTAGCATGTTGCAACGCCTTAATAAATGGTAGGGTGACTTTTCGCTCGACAATGTCATTACGCTTTGGTTTACCAATTTCGTTTTCTGAATAGTCTAGTAAGTCATCCTTTATTTGAAATGCCATCCCAATATGTTTACCAACAGCATACATTTTGGTATGTATTTCTGGGTCGTCGGTGGTTGAAACAGCACCACATTTGCAACAAGTAGCGATTAGACTGGCTGTTTTTTCCTCAATAATTTGATAATAACGTTCTTCGGTCATGTTAAATAAACCGGCCGTCTTTAATTGTCTTAATTCGCCTTCGCTCATTTTTTGGACCGCTCGGGATTGCACTTCTAATAAGGTATATTCGTTGTTTTCGAGTGCAATTAACAATCCTTTGGATAGTAAAAAGTCTCCCAAAAGTATAGCGGCTTTGTTATTCCAAATGTTATGGATGCTTACAAAGCCTCTCCTAGAATGTGCTTTATCTACCACATCGTCATGGAGTAAGGTGGCTGTATGAAGTAACTCAATCATAGTTGCAGCTACCATACTTCGTTGGTTTATGCTCCCAAATAATTGTGCACTTAAAAAAACGAGAATGGGACGAACTTCCTTACCCTTCTGTTTTATTAAGTATCGCGTTAAAATATCCAACAGCGGCACATCTGATTTGATGGTCTTTTTGAAGAACGCTCTGAACTCGATTAAATCGTTTTCGATGCTGCTGGTGATATCAGATAGCTTAATATCCAAGGTGTAAAATAATCTTAGTTTTAAGTTTTAGATGAATAGCCCAAAAGTGAACAATTTTTTGTAAACTTGGATACCTCAAATGTAGGCATAATGTCTGTAAATTATTGAGGTACTACGATTTTTCACTCAATAAATCACTCAACAGAAGTTAGAACCATCATGATGGATACGGAGATATCAACAATAGCAGTTATGACTAGTGGGGGGGATTCCCCTGGAATGAATGCCGCATTACGTGCGGTTGCGCGAGGCGCAAACAGATATAACCTTACAGTTTGGGGTATTTATAGAGGGTACCAAGGGTTAATTGAAGACAAATTTGTAGAATTAGATTCTGAAAAAGTATCTAATATTATTCAACGCGGGGGAACCATTCTCAAATCGGCACGTTCGCAAGAATTTAGAACCGAAGAAGGGCGTACTCAAGCCGCAGTGAATTTGAAAAATAAAGGCATCGATGCACTCGTTGTCATAGGTGGTGATGGAACCTTTACTGGAGCTAACTTACTTAGTAAAGAGCATAATATCCGGGTAATTGGTATCCCTGCAACCATTGATAATGATATTATCGGTACCGACGAAACCATAGGCTATGATACCGCTTTAAACACGGCTATTGAAGCCATTGATAAGATTCGGGATACAGCCGATGCCCATGAACGAATGTTTTTGGTAGAAGTGATGGGTAGGGATGCGGGGTTTATCGCACTTGAAACAGGAATCGCTGTTGGGGCAGAACTTTCTTTGCTTCCAGAGGAGCTTACGTCTATCAGTGACATAAAGTCTCAGCTCAAAGATATGCTGAAGGAACAAAAGCGATCTTCTCTAGTCGTTGTTGCCGAGGGTGATGAAACGGGAGGGGCATTAAAGTTAGCTGAGAAAATTAAAGACGATTTTGCGAAATATGATCTACGTGTTTGTATTTTAGGGCACATACAACGAGGCGGATCTCCATCTGCTCGTGACCGAGTACTAGCCAGCAGATTGGGTGCTTCTGCAATAAATGTATTGATGGAAGGGCATAATGAGGTGATGGTTGGTGTAGTAAATAACGCATTGAAGATTACTCCGCTCAGGGTAGCGGTCGCCAAAAAGAAAGGCCTCGACTACGGGTTAATCGAACTAGCAACAATGTTAAGGTAATCATGATTAAAGCAGACATAAGTCGAGCAAGGAAATTTTTAACGGATCAAGAGTACATTCATGCTCATACGCTTGCGACAAAAGGGTTGGAAGAAGTGCGTCAAAAAACTGGGCCTGGGTCTGAATGGTTGGGTTGGCGTGATTTATTAGCAAAACCAAACTTAGAATTGATAACGCAATTGAGCCGACTAGGTAAGGAAATACACGTTTCAGCTGATGTCTTTATCGTTTGTGGTATAGGTGGGTCATATTTAGGGGCTAAAGCTGTGATCGATGCGTTAACTCCTGCTTTTACGGCCAAAGGTCCAGAAATTCTATTTGCAGGTCACCATATGAGTGGTGCTTATTTAAATGATCTACTAGCGTACTTAAAAACACCTAAAGCGGATGGCTCGAAGAAAAGTGTTGTTCTAAATGTGATTTCTAAATCTGGATCTACGCTCGAAACGGCATTATCGTTTCGGGTATTGAGAAAGTTTATTCACGAAGAATTTGAGGATGCGTCCAAGAGAATTATTTGTACTACGAGTGAGACAGGCGGAGTACTGAATGAAGTCATCGATCAAGAAGGATACCAAAAATTCATTATTCCTTCGGACGTTGGTGGTAGATTTTCTGTATTGACTCCGGTTGGTTTACTACCAATAGCAGTTGCGGGTATATCAATTGAGGCTTTATTTGAAGGTGCTGTGAGTAGCTATCAAGCTTTGGAAGACGATGCAGATGTAATTGTGGAATATGCTGCACTTAGAAATGCACTACATACCAAGGGTATAACCATCGATATTTTCGCTTCATTTGAGCCCGAATTACTGTCCTTTGGGGGATGGATACAACAGCTATTAGGTGAGAGTGAAGGCAAGGATGGGAAGGGAATTTTCCCAACGGTAGCAGGTTTTTCAACAGATTTACACAGCTTGGGACAATTTATTCAAGACGGTACGCGCTCTTTACTTGAAACATTTTTAGTGGTTGATGAGGTAGATGCTCAATTAACTGTACCTTCGGGTCTTGCCTTCGGGGATGGCTTAGAATATTTGGAGGGGGATTCCTTTCATTCCATTAATTCAAAGGCTAGGATGGGTACCATTGAAGCTCACTGTGAAGGGCAAGTACCCATAGTGACCATTCATTTACCAGAATTAAGTGCTAAATCTATAGGAGCACTTATTTATTTTTATGAGATATTAACCGGTGTTTTTGTCTATAGTTTAGGCGTCAATCCATTTAACCAACCAGGGGTCGAAGACTACAAGAAAGCTATGTATCGACTGTTGGGTAAATAATACTGTAAATAGTGTCAGAACAAAAGAAACATCAATACATCGCCATTGCTGGAAATATTGGCGCAGGGAAATCTTCTTTAACAGGTTTGTTAGCCCAACATTTTGGATGGCAAGCCTTCTATGAATCTGTGGATGATAATCCCTACTTGGCAGATTTTTATGAAGATATGCTTCGGTGGAGTTTTAACCTTCAAATCTACTTTCTATCGAGTCGCTTTCGGCATCAAAAAGATATGCTACAAAAAGAAATTAGTCTCATTCAGGACCGAACCATTTACGAAGATGTAGAGATTTTTGCTAAAAATCTGCACCAAATGAGCTTAATGAGTGATCGAGATTTCAATAACTATGAAGCTCTATTTCATGAGATGAGTTACTATTTACGCCCACCTGATTTATTGATTTATTTAAGAGCTCAAGTACCTACTCTTGTTCGGCAAATTCAACAAAGAGGGAGGGAGTACGAAAATTCAATTCGAATAGACTATTTAGAAAGGCTGAACAATCTTTATGAAGATTGGATTGGAAGATACCCACACGAAAAATTAATCATTGATACCGATGATTTAGATTTTGTGAACGATAAAGAAGATTTGGGCAGTATAATTGGCCTAGTAGAACAAAGATTGTACGGCTTGTTTAATTGATTGTACTCCACTTCTAATATCCTTATCTTATAAGGATTGATTTGTTTAGTTATGTTGAAGCTCTATACCTTTGAAATACCGTCATCAAAGAGTCAAAAGATTCTTTCGATTCCTCAGGATTTTTTAGAATCCGAGGATATTACTGTATTGGAAGGTACTCTACATTTAGATATAGATAGGAGTGATCACATGATTCATATCAAATCGATGGTGACTTCAACCTTGGAACTGCAGTGTGATCGCTCTCTAGACAAATTTCAATATAGTGTGCAGCGTGAGCTGGATATCATATATAAAGAAGGACTCAAAGAAGAAGAATATGATTTACACTCGTCGTTTAAGAGATTAGAGCAACATCAACAAACCCTTGAATTTGAACAAGACGTTCGAGACATGTTGTTATTATCATTACCACCAAAACGAATTCACCCGCGATACTTGGACGATGACGGAAATCCAACAGAATTATTAAACGAACAATTTGGTTCATTTATTGAGGATTCAGAAGCAGTTGATCCAAGATGGGAAGCCTTAAAAAACTTAAAAAATTAATATAACAATCTACTAGAATGGCACATCCAAAACGAAAAATCTCCAAAGCTAGAAGAGATAAAAGAAGAGCGCATCACGCAATTTCCGAAGTCACTTTGGCTAAATGTTCAAATTGTGGAGCATTCCATAAGTATCACAACGCCTGCCCAGAATGCGGTTATTATCGAGGAAGACAAGTTATTAGCATAAATAACTAATACGTCTATTATGATTATAGCTGTAGACGCGGCTGGAGGAGATCATTACCCTAAAAACCCTGTTTTAGGGGCTTTAGCGGCTATTAAAGAATTTGAACGTCTTACTATTTTGTTAGTTGGACCAAAAAAACTGGTTCAAAATGAACTTAGTAAGCATTCTTTCGATCAGGATAGAATTCAGGTTGTAGATTCTCCGGAAATAGTTGAAATGACTGATTCTGCGTCAGCAGCCTTGAAACAGAAGCCAAATTCTTCCATTGCTAAGGGCATTTCAATGCACAAGCAAGGTCAGTGTCACGGATTTGTAAGTGCAGGTAACACAGGTGCTCTTTTAGCTGCATCTATGTTTATTTTAGGTAAACTGGAAGGTATTTCACGCCCAACGATTGCTACTTATTATCCATCACTTGAAGGCTTTCGATTGATTATTGATGCAGGGGCAAATCTAGAAATAAAACCAGATATGGCCCTTCAATTCGCATTAATGGGGCAGGTCTATGCCAAAGAAATTATGGGTATTGAACAACCCAGAGTCGGGTTGTTAAATGTTGGTGAAGAAGAAGGTAAAGGAACAGAGCTACTCAAAGAAATTTATGGGGCGCTCAAGCAAATTCCATCTTTCATTGGCAATGTGGAAGGTAGAGATATACTGATCCCCAAAGCAGATATTTTCATAACAGATGGTTATATAGGAAATGTAGTTCTTAAACTAGGTGAATCTCTACCTGGTATACTTAAAATACTAGTAGGTCAACAGCTTCAACAATCAACAGGTACTCCAGAAATGATGAGTTTTGTTCAGCAGATACTGACTGAATCATTAGCCCCATTTGACTATGAACGAGTAGGTGGGTTGCCTTTCCTAGGTGTTAACGGGACAAGTGTTGTTGGACATGGAGGAAGTAGTCCAACAGCCATAAAAAACATGATTAAGGTTGCAATGGATTGCGTAGAGCATTCTATCAATGATAAAATAATCGCTTCAATAAATTAATTACATCCTTAATGGAACAAATTAGAGCAACAATCACATCAGTCGGACATTATTTACCAGAAGATCGTTTGACTAATGTTGATTTAGAGAAACTCGTAGACACCAATGATGAGTGGATTCGGACCAGAACTGGTATTAAGGAACGAAGAATATTAAAAGATCCCGAAAAGGCGACCTCTTACATGGCAGCTAAAGCAGCTAATGAGGCTTTAGAAACTGCTGGCCTTAGCCCAGAACAGGTCGATGTAATAATAGTAGCTACGGTTACTCCTGATTATATATTTCCATCCACTGCATGTTTGGTTCAAGAAGCTATTGGGGCTACTAATGCGTTTGCTTTTGATCTTTCTGCTGCTTGTTCAGGCTTTATCTATGCATTAACTACAGGTGCTACATTTGTTGAGAGTGGCCGCTATAAAAATGTTTTGGTAATCGGGGCAGATAAAATGTCTTCTATTACTGATTATACGGATCGTACGACCTGTATTCTTTTTGGTGATGGTGCGGGAGCTGTTCTGTTACAACCATCTACCGATGGAACGGGCATTATAGATTCCATTCACTACAGCGAAGGCGATACTAATTGTCATTTAGTTCAAAAAGGGGGCGGTAGTCGATATCCTGCTACCACAGAAACTATTGCCCAACACATGCACTACATAGAGCAAGATGGAAAGGCAGTGTTTAAAAAAGCCACCGTTGGAATGGCGGATGTATCAGCTGAAATTATGGAGCGTAACAACCTACATGCTGATGATGTTGCTTGGCTTGTTCCTCACCAAGCTAATTTGCGCATAATCGATGCCACTGCTCGCAGAATGGGTTTAGGCATGGATAAGGTCATGATTAACATAGAGCGATATGGAAATACTACAGGTGCTACTATTCCACTTTGCCTTTATGATTGGAAAGATCAATTGAAAAATGGCGAATCAATTATTTTAACCGCGTTCGGTGGGGGCTTTACCTGGGGAGCTGTATACCTAACATGGGGAGGTAAATAGTGAAAGCAATGGTGTTTCCTGGTCAGGGTTCCCAATTCGTGGGAATGGCTGTCGAACGGTATCAATCCGAACCTGAGGCCAAAAAAATTATTGATGAAGCAGATGAAATCCTTGGGTTTTCATTGTCCAACATCATGTTTAACGGCCCTGAGGATAGTTTAAAACAAACAGAATATACGCAGCCAGCACTATTTGTGCATTCTATGGCTGTATTTAAAACGATCGATATGACACCGGACTGTGTAGCAGGACATTCTTTAGGTGAATTTTCTGCACTTACAGCGGCTGGAGTTTTATCGTTTGAAGAGGGATTAAAATTAGTCCGACTCCGTGGGCAATTAATGCAAGTAGCCGGTGAACGTAGTAGTGGAGCAATGGGCGCTGTTATTGGGCTTGATGATGATTTAGTGGCTCAGATATGTGAAGATATCTCAGATAAACTAAACGAAACGGTCGTGCCAGCTAATTACAATTCAAAAGGGCAAATTGTAATTTCTGGTCATTCAAACGCTGTGGAGTCAGCATTAAGTGAAGCCAAAGAGCAGGGAGCTAAGCTAGCAAAACTCTTACCTGTAAGTGGAGCATTTCATTCGTCTTTGATGCAGCCAGCTTATGATGAATTTAAGCTTAGCCTTAATAAGGTTTCATTTGCTAATGCAAAGGTGCCTGTTTATTCGAACGTAAATGCCACTCCATCACAGTCAGCTGACGAATTAAAAAACAATGTACTACAACAGTTATTAAAACCAGTTTTGTGGACCCAAACCATAGAGCAAATGGTGAGTGATGGCGTAAAAGAAGTTATTGAGCTGGGTCCGGGTAAGGTACTTCAAGGCTTAGTCAAAAGAATTGATCGTACGTTACAATTTAGTGGAATACAATAATATGACAGATTATAATTTAAATTTAACAGGAAAAGTGGCCCTTGTTACAGGTGGAAGTAGAGGTATTGGAAAAGCTATTGCCTTAGCATTTGCGTCAAAAGGTGCGAAAGTAGCAATTACCTTTGCTAACTCTTCTAGTTCCGCTGATCAAGTTGCAAAAGAAATAATAGAACTTGGAACCGATGCTTTACCTATACAAGCCAATTCTTCAGATTTTAACAGAGCCAATGAAGTTATTGATGAAGTGGTGCAAAAATGGGGCAAAATTGATATTCTTGTTAACAATGCTGGGATTACAAGAGACGGATTAATTCTCAGAATGACAGAAGACCAATGGGATCAGGTTATTGAAACAAATTTAAAAGGTATTTTTAACTACTCTAAAGCAGTAGCCAGGCCAATGATGAAAAACCGTGGGGGCTCCATTATTAACATGGGCTCTATTGTGGGTTTAACAGGGAATGCAGGCCAAAGTAATTATGCAGCATCAAAAGCTGGTTTGGTTGGATTCACTAAATCATATGCCAAGGAACTAGCTTCTAGAAATGTTCGAGCAAATGTTGTTGCTCCAGGATACATACTAACAGATATGACGGACGCACTTGATGAAAAAGTGTTGGAAGGAATAAAAGAAGCTACACCGCTAGGTCGAGCCGGAAATGTAGACGAGGTAGCTGCTGCTTGTTTATTCCTTGCTTCCGACCTTAGTAGCTATATAACGGGAGAGGTTATTCGAGTAGACGGAGGTATGGCCATATAGGCAGCTTTCTTATAAGCTATTTATGTGCAAGATATTATTAAGTTTCTTAAATTAGTACATTACTAACTACCATTAAAATATAGGACTCATTATGTCACAAGATGTAGAATCAAAAGTAAAAGAAATCATCATCGATAAATTAGGTGTAGACGAATCAGAAGTAGTTGCTGAGGCAAACTTCACCAATGATTTAGGTGCGGATTCTCTTGATACTGTAGAATTAATTATGGAATTCGAAAAAGATTTCGATCTTAGTATTCCCGATGAAGATGCTGAAACCATTGCTACAGTTGGTGATGCAGTTAAGTATATTCAAGAAAAACTCGCTTAATATAATTTAATTACATGAGTTCACGACGAGTTGTAATTACAGGAATAGGCGCTCTTACCCCAGTAGGGAAGAGCGCTCCTGACTTTTGGAATGGTTTACTTTCAGGAAAAAGTGGAGCCCGAAGTATTGATAAATTCGATACAACCGGTTTTACTTCAACTTTTGCAGCCTTAATTGATGATTACGATCCACTTGAGCACTTTGAGCGCAAAGAGGCCCGTAAACTCGATTTAGTGGCACAATATGCATTAGTGGCATCTGAAGAGGCTATTTTAGATTCTAAGTTAAATCTCGAAGAAATAGATAAAGATCGGGTGGGTGTTCATGTCGGAACCGGAATTGGTGGCATGAAAACGTTCTATGATCAATCAATTGCTTACAGTGAACGCGGACCTAGGGGAGTGTCTCCCTTTTTCATTCCCATGCTTATACCTGATATCGTATCGGGTCAAATCTCAATTAAGTATGGCTTTAGAGGACCTAATTTTTGCGCAGTATCGGCTTGTGCTACTGGTTCTCATAATATTGGCATTGCTTATGACATGATACGTTATGGGCAGTCAGATTACTCTATTACAGGTGGAACTGAAGCACCAGTCACACAAATTGGTATATCTGGTTTCAATGCAATGAAAGCAATGAGTACTAGAAATGATGATCCTGAAGCAGGATCGCGTCCATTTGATATTGATAGAGATGGATTCGTACTTGGAGAAGGATCGGGAATAATGGTACTCGAATCATTAGATTCGGCCCTAGAGCGAGGGGCGAGAATTTACGGCGAAATAGTTGGTTACGGTTATTCAGCCGATGCCTATCACATCACCGCGCCAGATCCTGAAGGAAATGGGGTTATATTGGCGATGAAAAATGCATTAAAATCTGCTGGAATTACAACAGAAGATGTAGGTCATATAAACATGCACGGTACATCAACTCCACTAGGTGATATAGCAGAGACGAACTCCATTAAAAAAGTCTTTGGAGATCATGCATACAAAATGAATTTAAACTCAACGAAGTCAATGACGGGGCACACCTTAGGAGCAGCGGGTGCTATTGAATCTCTTGCCGCCGTTTTGGCCCTCTATCACGGCATTGTACCTCCCACTATAAATATTGATAATCAAGATCCACAGTGTGATCTTAATTACACTGCTAACGCCCCTGTAGCTCGTGAGCTCAATTACGCTATGAACAATGCATTTGGCTTTGGTGGACATAATTCGACTCTAGTTTTCAAGCGATTCCAAGGATCATAAAGATGAGTTGGATTACTCGTTTTTTATCCGGTTTTAATTCAAAGAAAACAGCATACAACACACATTTAAAAAAAAAAGAGCTTTATTCAAACGACCATAGGTTAGAAGAATTAAGCCAGATTTTAGGCTTCGTACCTAGCGATGCGACACTCTATCAAAAAGCACTTCGACATCGTTCCTCTACCTCTCTTGAAAAGTATGAAAGTTACGATTCCTATGAGCGTTTAGAATTTCTTGGTGATGCCGTATTAGACCTAATATCGGCTGAACTATTATTTCAAAAATATCCTGAAGAAGACGAGGGGTTTTTGACAAAAACTAGAGCGAAAATGGTAAGAGGAGAAACTCTATCCAATTTGTCTAAAGATCTGGGGATAGAATCCTTGTTAGAATTTACGGATACCAAAGGTGGTGTAACAAAATCGAAAGGTATATTAGCTGATATATTTGAGTCAATGATAGCGGCTATTTATATAACCGAAGGGTACAAAGTTACTTTTGAATTTGTTCGCAAAGTATATGATGAGCACCTAAATTTTGATGATTTATCGCAAATCAATGATAATTTTAAAAGTACCTTATTAGAATATGCTCAAGCAAACAAAATGAGTCTACCTGAATATAGAGTGGTCGATGAAAAGGGGCCTGGTCATAATAGAACCTTTAAAGTAGAAGTTTCCATTGGTACAGAAATTTTTGGTAATGGTACCGGAAAGAGTAAGAAAAAAGCCGAGCAAGAAGCCGCAAGAAATGCGCTTCAGATTTTAGATGTAGATTAAACATTTAGTTATATTCTATCATTAAATGATGGTATTGGGTTTGAAGTTTAGATGTACTACCCTCACCATATCATATATCCAACACCCAATAGGCAGGCGTACATGCTAGTCCAACTATTAAAACTTGAATTTGATGAACTTATCCAAAAGAAGGATTGGATAGGCTTAAAAGAGGTGTTGGCTGATGTTCCTCCTGCCGATATAGCAGAGCTGCTAGTGGAACTGGATGGTGATGTTGCCGTAGTTGTTTTCCGGTTGTTAAAAAAGACTATTGCTGCCGATGTTTTTGCTGAACTCCCATCGAATAAAGGGGTTACCCTACTGGAGTTATTTACTAAGCAACAGTTATTAGAAGTAATGAGTAACCTAGAGCCGGATGAACAGGTTGCGTTGATGGAAGAATTGCCTGGTGACTTAACCCAAAGGGTGATGAATTCTATGAGACCATCAGATCAGCTTCAGGTGAAGAAGTTGTTAGGATATCCGGAAGATTCTGTTGGTCGTTTAATGACTCCACGATATGTTCGTGTAAAATCTGATTGGACGGTTAAGCGAAGTATGGAGCATATTCGTAAATATGCAGCCATGGCGGAGACATTAAATGTAATTTATGTGGTTAATGATCGAGAACAATTAATTGATGACTTACGAATTACTGAATTAATTGTTGCTGCTGAAGACCAAACTATTTCCACCTTAATGGATGAGTCTTTCACCGCACTGCGCGTATTTGAAGATCAAGAAGAAGCCGTTAAAATGCTTGCTAAATACGATAGAGTAGCCTTACCTGTGGTAGATTCTGATAATGTGCTTGTAGGTATTGTGACGGCGGATGATGTTATCGATGTAGCGGAAGAGGAGATTACTGAGGATATGCAGAAAATGGCAGCCATGGACGCTCTGGATGACTATTATTCTCAAACCTCCATTATGCAAATGGTGAAAAAACGCCTAGGTTGGCTTATAGTATTATTTGTGGGTCAGATTTTAACAGCCTTAACTATGGGGCAGTACGAAGAGTTACTCTCGAAGATTGTATTTTTGTCCTTTTTTGTTCCTTTAATTATATCTAGTGGTGGTAATTCAGGTGCTCAAGCAGCCACACTTATAATTCGGGCGTTGGCCACGGATGATATACGAGCAGATGATTGGAAAAAGGTATTTTTCAGAGAACTAAGTTCTGGATTAATATTAGGTCTTTTGATTGGTATTCTAGGCTTTGTAACCTTGTTAGCTTGGGATTTTGCAGCAAATGGCTATGTTGATCAGCAGTCCTATCTGACCGCTGTAGTTATTGCTTTAAGTTTATTGTCTATTGTTTTATTTGGTAATTTTATTGGTGCCATGTTACCGTTTATATTATCCCGACTTGGTTTTGATCCGGCCGTTTCATCCGCACCATTTGTTGCAACTGTGGTCGATGTCAGTGGAATTATCATTTATTTTTCAATAGCCATTTTATTTTTGAAAGAGATATTGATGTAATTCAACCCTACTAATAACGCTAAAACAATCTTATATGAAAGTTTATCATGATTTAGTTCAACAAGTTTTAGATCACGGTGTGCATAAAACTAACCGTACTGGTACAGACACTATTTCTAATTTCGCAGAGTATTACAAGGTAGATCTCTCTGAAGGGTTCCCACTGTTGACTACTAAAAAAGTTTTTTTTAAATCCGTTATTCTAGAATTATTATGGTATTTACGCGGAGAAGATCATATTAGGTGGCTGCGTGACGAAAACAATGTTCATATTTGGGATGCTTGGGCCGATGAAGATGGGCATGTAGGTCCTATTTATCCTGTGCTATGGAGACGTTTTCCTTACCTAGTTGAACATAAAAATGAAGATGGAACTACAGAGTGGAGACGTGATGAATTTGATCAGGTTCAAAATGCAATTCATATGCTTAAGACAGATCCAATGAGTCGCAGAATTGTTGTGAGTACCTGGCACCCTGGTTTGTTACCAAAAATGGCCTTACCACCATGTCATATTATGTATATTTTCAATGTTTCTGATGGTAAATTAAACTGTCATCTAACGCAACGTTCTGGAGACATTGCCTTAGGTATCCCTTTTAATCTAGCATGTTATTCTGCTCTTACAATGGCTATTGCCCAAGAAGTCGGATTGGAACCAGGAGTTTTCGCCCATACCATTGTAGACGCCCATATCTATGTAAACCATATAGACGGATTAAAGGAACAATTAACTCGTTCACCAAAGGCACTGCCAAAGCTTAAAATTGCGAATAAACCTGTAGATGAATTAAGCTTTGGTGACTTTGAATTAACTGGCTACGATCCTGATCCTTTAATTCGCTTTGAAGTAGCGGTCTAATTGTACCACTTATGAAGATTATTATTATTGCAGCACATGACCCCAACCTTGTTATAGGAAATAATGGCACCTTGCCATGGCATTTCTCAGAGGATTTGAAGCACTTCAAACAAACAACCTCCGGTTTTCCCATTCTAATGGGTAGAGGCGTTTTCGAGGAGCTAGGGTCTAAACCATTGCCAAACCGACAAAATATTGTACTTAGTACTACTCAAAATTATGATAATGTAGCCTGCTACTCATCTTTAGAGCAAGCATTAGAAGCAATAAAGCTTGAACAACCGTCCAAGCTATTTATTATAGGTGGTGGGGTAGTTTATCGTCAAGCAATGAAACTGGCTGACGAAATGATTATTACTTTGGTTCATAAAGAATATGAAGGAGATACCTTTTTCCCAGAATATCGCTCTGACGTTGGCCTTATTTGGGAAGAAACCAGCAGAATCGATGTTAGTGAAGACCTAAGTTTTATACATTATACTCGAGCCTAATACTCGATAGTAGGTAAGCTTAAAGGGGCCTAATTAGTACTTTGGATGAATGATAAAGTATTTTTTGACAGGCTCGGTTAACGCAATAATACTTTTTGTATCCGCTGCTTTAGAAAATTCGATCGCTACCTCGTTATCGAGTATCCAAATACTATCATTTTTATACTTATAAGCCTCTGAGGTGCTATATTCGGTTCGAATATAGTATTTTATACTCTCATCATCATTTGGCAGCCCATTTTTATCAAGATAGTTACGGGTTAATTCGTGTATTTTCTGATGGGTGCTTTTTCCTGGTTTCTTATCAAAAAAGCTAGCACGGAATAAATTTCGATTCAAAAAGCGATGACTTAAATCTGATAAAATAGGGTCTTTAGCATTCTGCCAAGCTTTAATGCTTTGGTACACATCATAATCGTCCAATTGAGCATATGCTTCAATCACTGAGGAAGAAATTTGTTTTTCTGCAGACGGTTGTTCACGTAAAAAGTAATCTAGTTGAGCACTTCCACTGGGTAATGGCTCTCCCTGTGCAAACAAATAACTTACCCGATTGAAAATTGATCTAATAAGGGAATCGGCACTTAACACGGTTTTGTGTAGATATACTTGCATGTACATTAAACGCCTAGAAATAATATAGTTCTCTATGGCATAGATGCCTTTTCGCTCAATAACAATATTCCCTTTATGGACCCGCATGGTTTTAAGTATGCGTTGAATACCCACTGAGCCTTCAGAAACTCCTGTAAAAAAACTATCCCTTTTTAGATAATCTAATCGATCTAAATCGAGCTGTGATGACACTAGTTGATGTAAAAATTTCTTAGGATGTTGATCGGTGAATATTTCAATAGCCGTGTTAAGTGCCCCATCAAACTGGTTGTTTAATTCGTGCATAATAGCCAAGCTCATCATCTCGTGATTAAACTCACTAAGAAGGGAATGCTCTAGCGTATGGGATAAGGGGCCATGCCCAACATCGTGTAATAGTAATGCGATTAGGGTGCCTTCGTATTCCTGATTGCTAATGGTGGTATCTTTCTCACGTAGATTATTTAGAACTCGTTGTCCCAATTCTAAGGCTCCTAAGGCATGTGAGAAACGAGAATGCTCAGCAGCAGGAAATACTAAATACCCCAGACCCAATTGTCGAATACGACGTAATCGTTGAACATAGGGATGATCTATTAATTGAAGAACAGTACCCTTTGGTACGGAAATAAAGCCGTGAACGGGGTCATTAAAAATTTTATAGCGGGTGCTTTTATCCATATTACTTAACTAGGATTAGAAGATAATAAATAGTTGGAGAGCACATCGGAAGCAGGAATGCGAGTAGGGCGTTGAGCTTGTAAGTCGAACCAAACTCCCATTGTTTCAGCGGTAGAACATAATCTATTAGTATTGGAACTGTAGACTGCTTGTAACGCATAGACTCGGGCTGCATCAACCCGTAATAAACCGCTACCAATGAGTAACGTATCGGGATAAAGGATGGGGGCGAGGTACTCAATGGTAGATTTGCGTAGTACAAAACTTCGTTTTCTTTCTAAATCTTCTATCCATTCAGGTATTTCTTGAAGTACCTGTATTCTGGCTTCTTCGAAATAGCTGTTGAATAAAGCGTTGTTGACATGAGATAAGGAGTCCATATCATTAAAGCGCACGGATACTTCTGTCCAATGTGGAAAATAATCAGGTATGTATTGTTTAGGTACCATAAATAATGAGGAATTATACTTAAATAGAAGGAGCTGAAATACGTATATTACAGTTATATAAACACCTAGTTAAGGTAACCCAATTTTATCACAAATGATTATACCATCGGCACCCGAATTTTTAGAATCCTTGTTAACCACTCCAAGTCCAACCGGATATGAAGCAGCTGGTGTGAGAGTTTGGAAGGAGTATGTAGATGAATTTGCTGATGAGGTTTTTACTGACGCTTATGGGTCTTGTGCCGCCAAAGTTTTAACGGACAAAAACGCACCAACCGTACTATTAGAGGCCCATTGTGATGAGATTGGAATGGTTGTTCAGCATATTACTGAGCAAGGCTTTGTGTATGTGAATAAACTAGGAGGTAGCGATTCGACGATCGCTCGAGCTAAAAAAGTGATCATTCATAACCGAAATGCAAAAGTTGTTGGAGTAGCTGGCAATACTGCAATTCACTTACAAGATCAAAAAAATGGTGGCGGTAAAGAACCTGCCTGGAAAGATATTTATATCGATATTGGTGTTAGCTCTAAAGAAGAAGCCCTTGAATTAGTTCAAGTGGGAGATCCTATTACTTACGAGGACAACTTCGAATATTTAAATGATCACATTCTCACTGCAAGAGCACTTGATAACAGAATTGGTGGATATATCATTGCGCAGGTGTTGCGAATGCTCAAAAGTGTGTCCAAAGATTTGCAAGTAAATGTAGTTGCGGTTAATACTGTTCAGGAGGAAGTAGGGGGCTTTGGAGCTCGCATGATGAGCTATCGTTTAGATCCAGATTTAGCCCTTGTAACCGATGTTACGCACGCTACAGATTCTCCTGGTATAGACCAGAAAGAACACGGAACCGTTAAGTTAAGCCATGGTCCTAGTATACAGCACGGTGGAGCAAATCATCCAAGTGTGGTCCGTTACCTCGAGGAAATTGCACAAAAACACAATATTCTAGTGCAACACGAGGCAACTAGTGTGAGAACGGGTACTGACACGGATAGTATTTTCTACCAAAAAACAGGCATACCTTCTGCATTAATTTCACTACCATTGCGTTATATGCATTCACCGGTTGAGATTTGTTCTATGCAAGATGTTGATGCACTAATACAGCTTATGTATGAATCTGTAGTGGGATTAAAGGCTGATCAGCGTTTTACTGTCCACTAATAGCTTTCTCAATTCTGTTAGTAAGAGCATCTTTTAAGCTAGATGTGGCAGTTGAAAGACGAATATCTTGTACGAAAACATGGGTATAATTTTCTATATCTGCGACTCTAAAGGTGTCATATAGTAATTGCCCAAAACGTTCCCAGCTGCCTTCACAATCCACTAAGTTGAAGCTTTGGGCTAATTCTTGGGAGGAAATAGTACCCTCAACAGCCTGAGCCTGATCAACAAGTTGAGTCTTGTCTAGAAGTAAAACAATACTGGTTTCTGTTACCTCCCTCAGCCGGTCAATAGACGAGAGCCATTCTACCCTAGCTTTAGGTGCGTAATGCCGGTATTTAAGCCCGGGACTCGGTAAAATTGGTATTGAACCAGCGCTATCGTGCTCAGCTTGGCTTGCAGAATAATATTCTACTGTGCCAAATTCAGATAATTGCTTTTCGCTTATAGCCCCAGGACGGTAGATGATTATATCGCTCTGAGATGGCGTTTTGGAATTGGCTGACACATTTTTTCTAGTAGTTGAGAGGTGGCTGGTGCGACAGCTAATCACAGTTGACTCAAGTCCTATGGAGCATGCCCCTCCATCAAGTATCGGAAATGAAGGTCCGAAATCGTTCTGGACATGTTCTTTTTTTGTTGGACTAGGAGTGCCTGATAGATTGGCACTCGGGGCAACTAGTGGCCCGGTTCTTTGTAATAAATCCAAGCAGAGACTATGAAGGGGCATGCGCACTGCAACGGTTTCTAAACCAGCTGTAACCGCATCGAGCACCTTTTTTTTTCGTGGAAGAATTAAGGTTAGTGGCCCTGGCCAAAATTTATTTATTATACTTAACTCTAATTCTGTCAATGGCTTGGATATTTCACTTAATTGTTTAAGTGAACTAACATGGACAATGAGAGGATTATCAGAAGGGCGACGTTTAAGGAAAAATATTTCTTGTATCGCCTGTAGATTGGTTACTTCAGCTGCAAGGCCGTAAACGGTTTCTGTGGGAATAGCCACTACGCCACCTGATCTCAGACGCTCTACTGCTTCTTTTATCCCCAACATAGCTATGGACTCTCTTGTATTTTTTTAAGTAAAGCGATAGCATCGGACAAATTATCGACATCCTCGAACATAAAGCGTATCGCATCATCTTTTTGAATGATGGTATGTTTATCACCGAACACCTTCTTTATATGATTTAGTATGTTGGTAAACAATGGGGCATCATAATAAGATCGGCCAAGTTCACTCTTAACTTTTGGGCACATACACCACATTTTACCCACTCGTATGGTGATCTTCACAAAATATAAGCTGGAGGCATAATATTGTAGTTTTTTACTTTCCCATAATCGGGTGGCTTCGATAGGGAAGGGACCAAATCTGTCTTCAACTTCCGATTTCCAATCTTCAATTTCTTCGACTGTGTTCGCTTTAGCTAATTTACGGTAGAGATTTAAACGTTCCACATTATCAGTCACATACTGTTGTGGCAGTAATGCCGATTCATCCATTTCTATTTGAGTCTCCGGTGTGGCTATTTTTTTCTCTCCACCCTCAAATAGATGACTGAATTCATTTTCTTTCACTTCCTGTACGGCTTCATCCAAAATTTTGGTATACAACTCAAAGCCAATATCATTGATAAACCCACTTTGTTCTCCACCGAGTATGTCACCTGCGCCTCTAATATCAAGATCACGCATGGCAATATTAAACCCTGACCCTAAATCTGAAAACTCTTCGAGTGCAATAAGCCTCTTACGAGCTTCTGGGGTTAGTTGGTCAATTGGACGCGTAATTAAATAGCAGAAAGCTTTACGATTAGAACGGCCTACTCTACCTCGAAGCTGATGTAATTCGGCTAGGCCAAAACGGTCGGCATCATTAATAATTATGGTGTTAGCATTGCTGATGTCAATACCATTTTCTACGATATTGGTAGAGATCAATACATCAAATCGATGCCGGTAAAAATCTTGAATTATTTTTTCCAATTCAGACGCTTTCATTTGTCCGTGAGCATACCTAACTCTAATCTCTGGGACTAATGAATGGATCATCTGAGCCATTTCTTCGATATTACTTACCCGATTATGAATAAAAAAAGCTTGACCCCCACGGGAAATTTCTTGTACTAGAGCATCCCTAATAAGTGCTTCATCAAAGGAATGGATTTCGGTTTGAACCGGACGTCTATTGGGTGGTGGTGTCGTTATAATGCTCAAATCCCGTGCACCCATAAGAGAGAACTGTAAAGTTCTTGGGATAGGAGTTGCAGTGAGTGTAAGTACATCAACAGTAGCTTTTAACGCTTTTAATTTCTCTTTTGCTGACACTCCAAATCGTTGTTCCTCATCAATGATTATTAATCCTAAATCTTTGAATGAGATATCTTTAGATAGTATTCTATGGGTGCCGATTAGGATATCAACATCACCTGCACTCACCCCTTTGAGTATATCTTTTTGTTCTTTAGTACTCTTAAACCTCGATAACGCCTCCACTTTAACAGGGAAGTCATTCATTCTTTTACTAAATGTTTTGAGATGCTGATCGGCTAATAGAGTGGTGGGTACGAGTACTGCAACCTGCTTATTATCCATAACGGCTTTGAAAGCAGAACGAATGGCTACTTCTGTTTTTCCAAAGCCAACATCACCACAAACCAAACGGTCCATGGGTTGCTCATTCATCATATCTTCTTTTACTGCTTTTATGGCCGTGTCTTGGTCTTGAGTTTCCTCAAATTCAAATCGAGCTTCCATTTCAACCTGCCACGCATTATCAGCCGAATAGGCATAAGCTTTTTGCAGTTTTCTCTTGGCGTATAACTCAATGAGTTCACGAGCAATATCCTTAACCTTTTTTCTTGTTTGTGCTTTCTTACGTGCCCATTCACCCGATCCTAGTTTAGTAACCCTAGGAGCCATGCCTTCTTTTGCGGAGTATTTTTGAAGCTTATGTAAGCTACTAAGATTCACGTAAAGGGTAGAATCTTCTTGATATTGTACTACGACTACTTCTTGAAGTACTCCTTTTACCTCAATTTTCTTAAAGCCTGAGAACTTTCCAATTCCATAATCTACATGTACTACATAATCACCTAGGTTCAGGTCGTAGATTTCTTTGAACGATATGCCACCGGAGTACCTTCTTTTTTTAATTTTAGGTCGATGATACCGGTTAAATATCTGATGATCGGTGTATACAGCTTTTTTTAGACTATCCAGTATAAAACCTTTACTCAACGACTGACTTAATAAGGCATACGTATGGCTTGGACTTGTGGCAGGCAATAATTCTTCGAATCGTTCAACTTGTCCCTGGTTGTCACAACAAATATGGGTGGTGAATCCATTTAAAGATTGTCGCTCGATATTCTCTATGACCTGCTTTACGATTCCGTTAAAGTCGGGTTGAGGGCGCGCACCAAAAGACAGAATCTGGTCATAATCTGTAACATTGTTAAAACCTGTATAAGACAGTGTAATGGCTTTTTGGAGTAAATTTTCCTTGAATGATTCTGCCTTTAGAAACAGGTGTTCTGGAGTCACCTCATGTTCTTTTGAGTTGAAGCGGTCAAGAGCGTCATCGTAAAGTGTCGTTAGACGACTTGTAATTAGTGACTCGTCCTTTATAACGAAATGCACTTTTTCAGGTAAGAAATGCAAAAAACTTTTTAGACTTTCTTGCTGTACGTTAGAAATATCAGGTACAATTGAAACTCGGTCTAGAAAGGCTACTGAGCGTTGAGAATCGGCATCGAATTCACGTATACTTTCGATCTCATTACCGAAGAATTCAATGCGGATTGGATATTCACCTGAATAGGGATAAATATCTAATATACCACCACGAATCGCCATTTCACCTGGCTCATCAACAAAGCGTACATGTTGATATCCATGCAGTGCTAAATGTTTCTGAATATCTTCAAATTCATATTCCTGCGATCTTTCGAGTTCGAGTTTAGCTGATTGAAAGGCTTCGGGATCCTGAACAAAATCAAAGAGTCCTTCTGCTGAACAGAGGATGATAGAGGCATCTTGTTCAGTAATTTTTTGCAGCACTTCGGTCCGTTGAACCATTGCACTTGCATCAACTATAGCGCCTTGATCATAGGGCCTTCGTTGAAGAGATGGAAAGCTAAGTACTTTTTCTACCCCAAATTCAAACAAATCACTCTCTACAACCCTCATTTCTTCATCGTTTTCACATACGTAAATCAAAGGCACTGAATGGTCTAGTCCTGCCATTAAAAAAGAAAGTAAAGAACCTACTGCTTGTTTCAACTCTATTGTGATTGGCCTTTCTAAACCAGAGTTCTCAGACGATGATTCTTTGATAATCCGGTAGTACTGTTGAAAAGAGGGATGCTGGACAATCTCTCTCAAAAGACTCAACGTAGCGTTATTACTCATTTTCAAACCTCAACTATTGACCTCAGAACAAGCTGCCTCACAAGAAAGTGGCTAACCATGAATAACAGGCTTAATGCTAAATATATTGGGTAGAGATCGGTATAATCTGTGTAGGTAATTTCTTCTACTTTTGTCCGTTCAAGGGCGTCTATTTCCTGATAAATCCGCAGTAGTTCTTGAGAATCGGTCGCTCTGTAATACTTCCCGCCGGTTAACTCAGCTACACGTTCTAACATGTCTTCATCAATATCTACCTGTATATTACGATATCTACGACCGAAAATAGGATCATCAACTGGATATGGAGCGGTCCCTCGCGTTCCTGCCCCAATAGTGTATATTTTAATATCATAGGCTAAAGCAAGATCCGCAGCGGTTACGGGGTCAATTTCACCGGCATTGTTTTGCCCATCGGTGAGTAGAATGATGACTTTACTTTTGGCTTCACTATCTTTTAGTCTATTGACGGAGGTTGCAATACCCATTCCAATGGCGGTTCCGTCCTGTATTACACCCATTTCAACCTCATTAATTAGTTCTTTTAGAAGTCGGTAGTCTAGTGTTGGTGGGCAAACAGTGAAACTTTGCATGGCAAAAGAAACCAAACCAATGCGATCTGAAATGCGCTGATCGATAAACTCTTTGGCGACTTCTCTTGCGGCTTCAAATCTATTTGGCTTCAAATCTTCGGCTTTCATTGACGACGAAATATCTAAAGCCAACACGATATCGATACCTTCTGCATTGCGCTCAACAGTGGTTAATTGCTCTTGTGGTCGAGCTAGGGCATAGATTAAACAAACAAGGCCGAGTATAAAGAACAATTGTTCAAGCCAATGTAGGTGTTGCTTGCCATTACCAGGTAAGTTTTTGAACGACCGAGTGTCTGAAAATAATAGAGCGGGCCGTTTCCGGCGAATAAAACGATAGAGATAGACGCCGATAATAAACGGGATAATTAAGTAGGCCCAGAGCCATATTGGATTCGCAAATTCTATCATGTCAAAGAGTCTCCGGATTGAGTATTTTCAGAGAAACCATGAAGCTGTTCAAACTCTTTTTTGTGTGCTAGCAGGCGCCTTTTATGACGTTCTTCGAGTAGATTTAAGCAAATAAATGACTCCTCTAAGATGAAGCGAATCTGTTCCTCGGTTGGTTTGAATTTGGCAAATTTGACTTGGTCTGCACTAATTAGTAGGCTTCCTATATTATCAATGATAGCGCTTGGTTCAACTATTTTGTTGAGGAATCCTAAGAGTTCTCGGGAGGTGGATTCTAAGGCTGGAAAGCCATAAAGCACTTCGTAATAACTGCGAAAAGCGTCACTGATACGAGAGTAATAGATCTTTATGGCATCATCGGTTAGAGGGTAATTATCTTGTTGAATGTGTTGTAGTTCATGTTTCAGGATTTGGAGAGGGGATTCATAAACAGGTAATTCTATGGACGTATCAGGCTGGGTTAGTTTTTTTCTAGAACGATTATACCACCACCATATTAGCGCCAAACATGCTGCGATGATTCCGATGAGTAATGCATAGAACCAAGGATTAAAAAAGCTAAAATTCGGCTTAATTGGATTGAGTGTAAGAGAATCGCCACGTGAAATGATGGGTTCAAGCCTTGAGCTAAAAGGTAAACGAATGGTGGGAACGGGTATGGAAATGGTGTCTTCATTAACTTTGTACAATATCCGTAAGCCACTCAAGCTTAGATCCTGATTTCCAAAATATTGAAATGTATACTGAACACTATCTTCTGAGGTGGAAGATCCGTAACTGTCGTGAGAAAGAAAAAGAGTGGGAGGGAAGGAACTAGAATCTGGAAATATAATCTCATCTTCGATATCGGATGGGGTAACCAGAACGACGTTGAAAGGGGTTGAGATACGAACAGAATCCACCTCTGAATATATTCGCGGGCCATTCTTCAGTCGAAGTTGTGCTGAAATTTGGTTGTCGGTACTACGTTGCGTTTGTGCATGAAGGGAGATGGAGCCATAGTCAGCCCATAAAATGCATAAGCAAAGTACTGAGGTGATTCGCCAAAAACGAGTGTTCAAGGTTGTTTTAGAGTACATTTAATATATCTTTCCTTCGAATGGTTGCATATCATAAGCAGACTATATGTTTAGTTTGGGTCATCACTACTCATGCATGATATCTAATTGCCGTTAAATTATTATGCACGGTAGAAGTTTCAACTACGTCGACCTACAACTATACCATTCAAGCAACCTAAAATAATAACTATAACACTTAATTAGGTGTTTATTTTGTTTGAAATGATAGGAATTGTAATTTGTTCAACATTCCTCTATAATTTTTATGTAGTGCTCCATTCTAAGTAACAATGAAAACAAGAGTTTTGTGTTGTTAGGTTTTGCACCATAGATCTTTTTTATTACCTATTGCATTTTTTATATGTCCCATTATTTTCTGGTTCTTTTGATTGTATCTGCTTCTTTTGGTTCCCTCGGCTGTTACTTCCAACCTAAAATAACAGAACTTGATTCACAAGAACTCAATGAAATCAACGAAGAATTTCCAATCGATGGATTTGGTTACTCCTCGGATATAGGAATTTTAGAACGTGGGCAAGTTCAAGCAAATGAAAGCTTGTATGTTCTACTAAATGAAATGGGCATTTCACAGCAAGTTATTCGACAAGTATCCAATGAATTAAAACAAAGCGTAGGCTTTCGATTTCTTAAAGAAAATCAGATATATTATCGGTACCGACTTCATAATAGCACTCCCGAAGCACACTATGCCCCCATTCTTATCATCATGGAGTCAAACATACGGTTTGTAAAAGTAGATGTAACCGATGGAATTTTAGTTCAAGCATCTGCTAAACCCATTGAAATACGATTTAGACAGGTGAAAGGATTGATAGAATCCTCACTGTATGAATCATTAATATCGCAAGGACATTCTGCGGGTGTTGGAATGGAACTAAGTGAATTATTCGCTTGGCAGATTGATTTTTTTCGGCTGTATCGAGGGGATAAGTATCGTGCCATTTACGAAGAATTCATATCAGAAGGGGAAGTAGTTGGAGTAGGAAGAGTGTTAGCAGCTGAATTTGTACACCAAAATAGACCTTATCAAGCTTTTTATTACGAGGATAGTCAACAACAAGGATATTATGACGCCGAAGGGAATGGAATTCAAAAAGCGTTACTTAAAGCCCCATTTAAGTACAATCAGCGTATAAGCTCTAGTTTTAATTACAATCGATTTCATCCTGTTTTGAAGCAAAGAATACCACATACTGGTACCGATTATGCAGCACCACTTGGAACTCCTGTGATTGCGGTTGGTGATGGAGAAATAATTGAGTCTAGGTACAGAGGTGTGAATGGGAATATTGTGCAAATACAGCATAATGGAATGTATAAAACAGCTTATTTACACCTTAATGGATTTGGCCCAGGAATAAAAAAAGGGGTGCAGGTGAAGCAAGGTCAAGTGATTGGATATGTAGGACGGACAGGAAGGGTGACTGGGGTTCACTTGCACTACACATTGTATAAAAACAACGTCCCTGTTAACTCGGTCACAGTTGAGTTGCCCTCTCAGGAATCGTTGGCTGCATCGGCCAGGGATGCATTTTTTCTTGAAGTTCAAAAATATTCGTATTTGTTAGGCCAAGGTGGTCTTGTTATGGCTACTAATATCGACTTAAACGACGTTGGAAAAAACTCATAAGCGGTCGTATATACGATTTATCGGTGTGCACAACAATGGTATCCATTTGTAATTTTACCATGTGCTTGTCAAAAGCAGCATGTTTCTCCTTAAGCTTTGATTGGAGATAAGCGCGTAATTTTTTGTTTGAGCTATCTACCATGACTTGTTCACCTGTCTCGGCGTTGTATAAAGGCAGTAAGCCTAAGTCTGGTAGTTCTTCTTCAAATGGATGCCGAATACTAAGGTTAACAAGATCATGCTTTTGATTCGTTATTTTCAGTGCTGTGTCATACTCTGTGTCCTGAAAATCAGAGGCTAGTACTACAATAGATCTACGGTTCAATAAACGATTAACATAGTTCAATGCAGTGGATATATTGGTGCCTTTACCTGTTGCCTTGGTGGTGTAAAGCTCTCTAATGATTCTGAGGACATGTTTTTTACCTTTTTTTGGCGGGACCACTTTTTCCACCACATCACTAAAGAGTACTAAACCAACCTTATCACCATTTTGAATCGCGCTAAAAGCCAATACGGCACAGATTTCAATAGCTATTTCTGCCTTCGTGTACATTTTAGTCCCTAATTTTCCACTATTAGAAATATCTACACAGAGCATTAACGTTTGTTCTCTTTCTTCTTCAAATATTTTAATGAAAGGCTCACCTGTTCGGGCTGTCACATTCCAGTCGATTTGCCTAATGTCGTCTCCATATGAATAAGATCTAACCTCTGAGAAGGCCATACCTCTACCTTTGAAGGCCGACTGATATTCACCGCCAAATAGATTATTGACCAATCCTTTGGTTTGAATTTCTAGCTTGCGAATTTTTTTTAGAATCTCTTTTGATATCATAGTAACAGTAATTATCCAATGGTAGAAATTATTATGTTTAGATGCATAGAAAAACTGATTTACTCACTTAAATTAATGTGATAAACGTGCTTAAAATCAACACATCATGGGTCTAGAGACTGCCACAGCTATAGTTTTGCGAACCATTGATTATCAAGAATCAAGCAAAATAATCACCGTCCTCACAGAATCGCATGGTAAGTTTGCTCTAATGGCTAGGGGGGCAAAGAAACCCAAAGGTCCGTTCAGTGGCGTAGTAGAGGCGGGAAATACCTTGAATATCGGCTTTGCATATAAATCCAATCGTACGGTTCAGGATTTACGATCGGCCGACTTAGTTCATTCAGTTTCTAGCTTACGACGTGACTTCACCACCTGGCTTTTATTGTTTCAAGTCTTGGAGCGAATAACAGCTTTGGTACATGAGCATGAAAAAAACACAGAATTATTTCTGCTTTTACAACAATTTTTACCCTGGCTTATTCAACAAGAGGAAGTCCCAGTGCATGTGCTGCCCTACATTCAAATTCGATGTATGAGCTGCTGTGGAATTGATGTACAATGTGAACTTAGTGAGATGGCTAAACAGTCGTACTTACACATCCCTAGTGGATTACTTGGTGAGGTATCCACCCAAACGGGGGAGAAAAAGTTTAATGTATCACAAACGAAGTTTCTTGTGACGGTGTTATCAAGTAGATCTAAGGATTTTTTAACCATTGATTTAAGTAAAAATGAGTTGATTGAATTGGTGCAACATTTGGATGCCTATTTTCATTATCATATAGAAGGTTACAATCCACAACGATCGCAACAATTTTTTGACTTAGTGGTATCGTAACCAATAGGTATACATTAAAAAGACTACATTCATTTTGATCACTTCTCGATAGCGTACATGAATACAAATCGTCGTCTAACTTACCTTTTAATACTGTTAATAGGACTTAGCATAGGCTTTGTTTGGAATAGCTATTTGGACCGTAATATTGGGCACTCATTTGCAGAGGTTGAGTATACCAGTATCTCAAAAAGTGATAGTGTATTTATAGATGACGAATTTCTTGAAAATATCAGTGAACGCTTTTTATTTAAAAAAGTCGCCAATAGCGTAACCTCATCCGTCGTATACATAGAAACATTAATCCCGGTTGATGTACCTGATGATGAAAATCACGATTTCTCCGACGATTTTTGGAATCGATTTTTACCTAGAAGTGCTCGATCTGTTGGCTCTGGAGTTATTATAAGTCAGGATGGTTATATCCTTACTAATCATCACGTAATTGAAGGAGCTAGAGAACAGGGTATCGAGGTAGTGTTACATGATAAGAGACAATTTCAAGCACGCATAATCGGTTCGGATCCCACTACGGATTTAGCGGTGATAAAAATACCTGCGAATAATCTTCCAGCTGCTATAATGGGAAATTCAGATCAAGTTCAAGTAGGTGAGTGGGTCATGGCTGTTGGTAATCCCTTTAGACTAAGAGCCACAGTAACAGCGGGCATCATAAGCGCATTAGGTAGAGACGTACAAATAATTGATGACCGCATGAGAATCGAAAGTTTTATCCAGACAGATGCGGCTATAAACAAGGGTAATAGTGGGGGTGCCTTGGTGAATACTAGCGCACAAATCATTGGAATTAACACAGCCATTGCTTCACAAAGTGGTAGTTATCAAGGGTATGGATTCGCTGTTCCTAGTAATTTAGCCACTAAAGTAGCTTCCGATATTATTCAGTATGGTCGTGTAAGACGGGCTCTAATGGGGGTACAGATTCAATCTGTGGACTATGAAAGAGCCTTAGAATTGGAACTTCCAAGTGTAGTGGGGGTAGAAATTATATCGTTAACACCCAATGGACCAGCAGATTTGGCAGGACTCAAGAAGGGTGATATAGTGCTTGAAGTGAATGGATTTCCCGTTAATGCTTCTAATGCACTGCAGGAGAGGATTGCCCTGTTACGTCCTAACACCGAAGCCCAGCTTACTATATGGCGCGATAATTCCTCCTTTAAAAGCTCTGTTATTTTAGAAGAATTAGTGATACCTGAAATTAGCATTGCTCAGTCAGCGTCGGAATCTAGCCCAAATGAGCCTACACAAGAAGATGAAGGTCGACCCAAACCTGATCAAAATGATCTATCTAGGGGTAGGCTTTGGATATCTACCGATTTAGGATTTGACATAGTAGGATTAGCTAAGCCAGAAAACCCCAGCTTGTTTGATTTGTATGTACAAGATGTAGACTCAGCTTCAAACGCATTTAAGCGAGGCCTCAGAAATGAAGTTCAAATCATACGTATAGACGGAGATCTAGTACATTCAACCCAAGAATTACAAAGTTATTTTAATGGGTTAGCTGCTAATAAAAATAAAATATCAGTACAATTAGAAGTTAGGCGAGAAGATAAAAGTCTACATCACATTTACATTCCATTAGATAAATAAAAAACACTGTTTATGAAGTCTCTAGTGCCTTTTACTTTTGCTATCTTTTTGTTGTACTCTTGTTCAACTACGGATAACCTCATTCAGCAAGACTCTGAGAATTCAACACTCCCCGAATGGTATAGCGCGAACTCCTACCTAAGTGATTCAACAAGCATACATTACTTTTTGAATTTTCAATCTGAGGACTCTTTAGCTTCAGCTAAGCACGGTTACAAGGTGGCACAAATAGCGTTATTAAATACGATCGACGATAAAGTTGAATTAGTTAGAATGCAGCAAGAAGACGATAGTTTTTGGTCTAGTCCAGCTGTAATACAAGCACTTCGAAGTAGCACCTACTTGTTAATGGATCTGATGGCCCCTACATATGAAACTGTCCTCAGAAAAAAAGGTTCTGATTATTATGAATATTATCTGCAAATAAGTGTACCTAAAGAAAAGATTATAGAGGAATTAATAAAGTCAACGGATAATCACTTAGGCTCTGATGAGCCATTCTGGGTGGAGCTGAGTGAGTCATTTTAATTTTACAATTTTACACGAAAGAGTAGCGATTTTACTCGTTACTTCCGATCATCAATTAACACAACATATGTACTATGAAGATTAAAACAACTTTTGTGGGTATGGCAAGCTTCTTGGTTATGCTATTGGCATGGCCACAAATGCCATCAATGGCACAAGAAGTACCTGCGCATGCCATAACTAATGTGACGATTCACATGGCCGATGGAGCCACCCTTGAAAGCGCTGATATTGTATGGAGAAATGGAATTATTGAACAAATAGGGGTGAACGAATCAATTCCATTTGACGCTTTTATTATCGATGGTGGTGATTCACTACACGTTTATCCTGGTCTTATTGATGGGATGGCTACTTGGGGTAGTCCAGAGACACCACGGGATTTGCCGCGATTAGAAAATCCCGGTAAACCACCATATGATCGTGCTGGGGCACAACCGCAAAGAGTTCCAGAGCATTATTTAAACGAGGATAAAGCCTTTGAAGCCGCTATGAAAGCAGGTTTCACGTTGGTGACCCTTGGTCTCGATGGTCAAATGCTACCTGGGCATATACAACCGTTCAATTTATCGGCACCTATGTTAACACAAGCCCATGTTTTTGCAAACCCATTGGCATTACAAGGGAGTTTTGAAACAGCACCTGGGGGTTGGGGAAGTGGGGCCTATCCATCAACTCAGATGGGAGTAATGGCTTATTTCCGGCAGCTCATGTATGATGCAACTGCTTTGCAAGAGCACATGATGTATTTCGAAAAGCACTCGGAAATGA
>NTKP01000039.1 GCA_002457365.1 Rhodothermaeota bacterium MED-G12 | reverse complement strand
ACTTAAAAGGAAGGTTGAAGTAGTGGCTATGGAGAGAGATTAATCAACAACCAGAATAGTCACCAAATAGATTAACCATCAACCAGAATAGTCACCAACCAAACTAATCACCAAATGAACCCGCAGGCCCTGGGAAAACCACAGGACTTTCAAAGCCCTCTTTGGAAACAGCGGCGACACCAAAGTAGTAATTGTCAATGACCACATTCTCTAGGGTATACTCTACCACCTCAGAAGGCACAAACCTACTCCATTGCCACTGATTTGAGTCGGTGAGCCTCCAATAAATTTTATACCCAGCTAGCTGAGGGTTTTCTGTTGGGTTCAAGGCTTTCCAAGATAGGGTAGTGCTGGGTTGAACAGCCCCTTGAATGCGAACATTTGCTGGGGGTGCAGGAGCCCAAGCCATACTGGCCATTACAACCGCATTCAGATTGGTAAGTTTAGCTGCGTAATCAAAATCTACTCCGTCTATCGTATCACCATACTTGATACCATCTTCCACTCGGATATCTTGATGTTGCATTACATAATTTTCATTGGTTTCCATGATGCGAACGGCAGGAAAACCAACCTCATTAAAAGGTCTATGATGCCCGCCGCGACCGAAACGATCTAAACGATAAATCATCATTACATCCAAGTTAGGAATGTATCGGTCCGCCATAAGATCTACATAACGGGCTAAATTTCGAG
The DNA here is from genome assembly GCA_002457365.1 of Rhodothermaeota bacterium MED-G12. Classification (GTDB taxonomy): domain Bacteria; phylum Bacteroidota; class Rhodothermia; order Balneolales; family Balneolaceae; genus UBA1275. The sequence goes on along the minus strand of NTKP01000039.1, from coordinate 14,820 downwards.
ATGGGGAGTCAACCTCACCGCCTGTAAATCTTCGCATGCGAGCCTCTCGTTCGGTTTCCACGTAGCGAGTACCCTCTGAAAATACCCGGGCCGTTGTATTATCAATGACACCGTTAATCCCCTTAATGTTTCCGATCATGTCATTATTTAACACTCCTTTGATATCCCACTCATTTGCGATGGCATAATCGGCTAATATTTTGCCGCCTAGTAATCCTTGCTCTTCTCCAGATAGTCCGGTATAAATGATGGATGATGGGAATTGGTATGTAGAAAGAATACGAGCTGCTTCAATAGCTCCTGCCATACCTGAGGCATTATCATTGGCACCCGGAGAATCTGAAATCCCATTGGTTGGATCAGAAACACGAGAATCAATATCACCACTCATTACCACAAATCGGTTGGGATCGGCATAGCCACGTTGTATAGCTACTACATTCACAACATTAGTAGCAACTGGTATCCGGTTTTGTGGTCCAACGATTCCTGAAACATAAAAAACCTCTAAACATCCGCCACATTCCTCTGATATTTTTTCAAACTCTGCTTTGATCCAACGTCGAGCTGCACCGATGCCTCGGGTATTCGAAACGGTATCGGATAAGGTGTGACGTGTGCCGAAATCAGCCAATTGGCGGATGTAATATTCTAGTTGCTGGGCAGAGGCCGCAGTACCTACAGTATGTAACTCTTCTGGAGTCCAAGATGTTGAAACAGTGGTATTATCAGAGGAGTCTTGAGCCCAAGTAAAGCTAGAACTGACCAGAATTATGAGTATAAAACTACAGAGCAGATTAAATAATGAGCTAGGACGAAGGAATGCGATTAGTTGATTCATGATCGGTTGATTCTGGAGAGTTTTCAGTTTGTTGTGCGTGAATTTTTTCTAAATAGGCCTGTAGCTGCTCTCTAAATTGTTGTTGGGCTTTATGGCCTGCCTTTTGACCTAAATGAGCACCTAAAGCACTAAAGAATAGGATTATTCCGGCATATATCAAAAGTGTGGCTAAAGGCCAACCCGTATCATAGATAGTAATCCAAATCAAAGGAAGCCCTCCAATTAAGACGGCAAAAACCCATGGCATTCTTGAAGGGCCATCCAGTCGTCGCATGTACCTACGAGAACTTAAACGGATCATGTTAAAATAAACCATTCCGAGCCCAAGAAATATACCAATGTTATGAAATATAGATGTTAGCACATATGGAAATAACTCTGACGAAAAAATGGTAAAAGCTCCAGAAACCACCATTAAGCCAGAAGTATAAAAAGCCATTCGAGGTAGTTGCTCGGTATCAATCATTTGGTTAGCCATTCTTCAGGATTCAAATTGGTATTGTTTTTTCTAACGGCGAAGAAAATACTTTCCCCCATTTCCGATTCTACGGTGCCCGCCCGCCCAACGGGGCTTCCTGCCCGTAGAATGGTTGAACTATTGACGTAAATCTCACTCAAGTTTCCGTATACAGTGTAGTACGAGCCATGCTTAACAAATACCACATTCCCATAACCTGGTAATGGCTGAATCGCAAATACGTACCCATCTGAAACTACTCGAACTTCTTCCCCTGCGCGGGTAACAATATTAATTCCAGGGTGTTCCGTTCTGGTACCATATAATGGATTTCGAGTGATGCCAAATTTCTTTGACACGGTGGTAGAGCTCACAGGCCAAGGCAATTGCCCTTTAGATACAGAAAAATTTTGCTCGTACGCTTTCAAGGTTTCGTCTGAAACATAAGAGGCTCGGGTGGGGGTAGAGTATTTTGCCACTTCTTCTGCCCGTCTTGCAGCATCGGCTATTGTACGTGCTTCTTCTAGGCGCCTGAGGCGTTCGTTTTCAAGTTCACGTATTCTATCCTCTTCTGCTATAAGACTTGAGAATTCGGTTTCAAGATTTTCTTTTTGTGCCTGAACCTGCCTGAGCTCATCCAGTAAAGTAGTGCTCTCCGCCTTTAATCGTTCTGCACTTCTAAGCTGGAGGTTTCGTTGGCCATCGAGTTTTGTTTTTTCTTGCTCGATTTCGTCAATGACTAGGCTGTTTTTTTCTAAGCTGCTTTCTAAATCAACCTGCATACCACTAAGTTCTTGTTGCTTAGCTACGATTTCATCTCGTTTGGTTCGTTTAAAATCTTCTAGTTTATTCAAGTAATAAGCGCGCCTAATCATCTGATTCATAGACTCTGATGTAGCTAACAACTCAATAGAATTCAGCCGCCCATTCATATAGGTATAGCGCATAATCTCCCGATAATTATCTAACGATTGTTGTAATTCGGTCTCCCGTAATTGTATTTGATCTTGTATTAGATTGATCTCTTCTTCAATCTGGTCTTGTTCCCCTTCAAGGCGTTGAATTTTGTTATCTTGAAGAGCAATCATCTTATTGAGCTGTTCGTATTGCTGAAAAACCTTGCTGTACTCGTTCTCAGTAGCATTTATTTGCTGTTCAAATTCTCTAATTCGGCTCGACAATTCCTCAATCTCCGATCGTGTTTCGTTCTGCTTGTCTAGTATGGCATCTCTTCGCTCTTGATAGGTTTGAGCCGAGAGCTCATTAGGGCTGAGCATACCCAATACCACTAAACCATTGAATACCATGAAAAGAGCTAGGGAGATGAAACCTAGTCGGGATTCCTGTAAGCAATATGATGTAGGGGAACTAATCAACGTATCGGGTTTGAGTATAATTACTGGGAATGGATACCGGCGGCGGGATGACAGACTGGTTGAATTGTAGGTCAACCAGTTGCACAAATAATTGTGATTTACGCGTTTCATTCTCGATACTAAAGGTACGGGCAATTGGAGAATTTTTGTAGTTCTTTCTGTCATTCACTTGAAGTTTCCAAACTTCGCTCATGCTGCTTTGGGACGATGAATTATAAGTTAGCCCTGAAAGTGCAAAGGTTTCTAATTCTAGATACACGTAACCAAAGCCAGGTATGGTGAAACGTGCATCCCGGGTTGATTGATCCACTTCTTGCGCTTGTAAAATCCAGTGCTCATAGTGTACAAGTTCATACAATCGAATGGGAGGGATAAGTCCGGGCACGCTTAAAGGAGGTGTGTTTTTATGCCATCTGATTGCTCGCGACTCAATTCTGTCTAAGAATAATACAGAGTCTCCTTCAATTTGTATCGTAGCCACAGGAATACCGATGCGGTTTTTCATCTCATACACTTCTCGGTCTTGACCTACAAGGTACTCAAAACTAAGCCTTTCACTCTGCCCAGGGGCGCTGAAAAATAATTTACCCTTGCCTGAAAACGAGCTTGGAAGTGTTTGTGTTTGAAGGAGGTCATATACCTCGGAAACAGTGATGTTTGAAGGGGTATAACGTTGGTCTGTGGATGAACGCAACATGAAACCGCTGCTTCCACAGCCTTGTAGAAATAATACACTCACCAACAAGAAAACTGTGGAAGTAAAGAGAGAGTTATGCCACTTATTCATACTTTCCTGATAGCTTTTGTTGTAATCGCTGGGTTGGTCCACCTAATTTTAGGGCTTTTTCCCACCAGATAATCGCCTGCTCTGATTCACCAAATAGGTGGTACATGTCTCCTTGTAGTTCTATCACAGCGGCATTTTTTGAGTTAATGGAAAGGGCTTGTTCGATGTTGGACTCAGCCTCGGCTCTGTTATTTCTATATCGAGCGTTAAAATAGGCTAAAATAGCCCATCCATGCTCATTTTCAGGGTCATATCGAAGCGCATAGCTCAAGCTTTGCTCAGCGAGGTCAAGGTCTCCGGCTTGTGCTTGTAGTTCGCCTAGTTGGCGGTACCATTCTGATTTTTGAGAACGCTTGCCAGGACTACGAACGGCTTGCTCAAGCCAACTTTTTGCTGCGCTTGGACGGTTTAATTCTAATGCTATTCGGCCTAATTCACTTAAAATTTCTCCCTGTTCAGGAAAAAGTTGATTCCATTCCATCGCTATCTCTTGGCGATCAGTCAGGCTTGCATTCTGCTGATACAATAGCGCTAACCACTCTATAGCCTCCTCCGGACTCTGTGGGGTGCTACCCTGTTGGAGTTTTTGTACTAGTAGTGACTGTTCAGATTCAGTTGATGCAGATTCACTTGAGCTAGCTTGAGTAACGCCAGTGTTATCAGAGAAAACGGGATCATTATTGTTCTCGGAAGCAAGAGCACTGATTTCTTGATCATAAGGGAATAAATAATGCATCTCGCCTGCAACAGCTGCTATTGAATCGCGCATTTCAAGTACTTCAAAGTTTCTATAGAGTAGTTTGTACCAATCTTTATGTGCTTCACTGAAAGGTTGAATAACAAGTCCATTTGATTGAGACCTACTAGGGGAATACTGGGTGACTGCCCTTTGTATAGGGTGCAAAATGCGTTCACGTATCACAGCGTTGGCATCCGCTAAAAAGCCCATTTCTCGGTGCATACGCACTAGGAAAGTCAGAGCAATCCAATGATAAGTATGTTGACTTAGGACCAATTCGATTTCTTTAACCGCCGATTGGTAGTACCCTTGGGCATATAATATTTGAGCTAAGGTAATACGATACCATGGATTCATGGGCTCTTTTGTAAGACTATATTCTGCGTAAAAAAGAGCGTTATCATAGTCATTAATACCGTAATAAGCATCTGCTATGGCATGTGTAATGCCACTTTGTTCAGGATCGAGTTCTTCGGCCTGTAGTAATAGGGCTAAAGCCTCTTCCAAGGACGCATCATTGATTGCTATTAAGCCCTCTAAAAAAAGTTTTTGTGCTTGTGGTCTAATTTGTTCGGTTGAATTAGGAGAAAATAGACCTTCTATTGAGCCGCCCTGCGCGGGAATTTGTGCGCTAGCTGGTCTACTAGGACTTGCTACGAGGATAATCAGCAGTGATATGAAAGGGTTAAATCGCAATATTAACAGGTTCTTAAGATGTTTGTTGGTTCGCGTTAAAAAAAAGATACGTCGGAATTGTATTTAAAATATCAAAAAGCGTACTTTCTACACATGCTAATCTCTAAAGTATATCGTCCAATTCCAATCCCGGTAAACCCGGTACGGCCTATCTATCGGCGACGGCGGTAATTGCCTTTGTTTCGAGCGTGTGTTAATCATTGCTCACCCTTCCGCAACTATACTTTCACTTTCATTTTTTCACTCTTATTAACTCACTCATGCCTATTACTCTACATTATTGTACTTCTTCGCATCATCCATATGCGACAGCTATATGTGAACTTATAGAAACAGCGGCTAAACAACGTGGAACTGGTATTGCTAAACGGGAGCCGGAATACATTAAAACCAAAATGACCAATGGAAATGCGGTTATTGCCTTAGATGGGGATCAGCTGGCTGGATTTTGTTATGTCGAGATATGGGAGAACAAAAAATATGTCGCTAACTCAGGCTTGATTGTGCATTGGGATTATAGAGGCCAGGGTTTGGCAAAAAAGATCAAAGCTAAGGCCTTCGAATTGTCGAAGAAAAAGTATCCGGAAGCAAAGCTCTTTGGGATCACCACCTCACTTCCCGTGATGAAAATAAATTCAGACCTTGGATACAAGCCGGTGACTTTTTCGGAGCTAACACAGGATGAAACATTTTGGAAAGGCTGCCAGAGCTGCCCAAATTATGATATATTAAGCAGGAACAATCGCAGCAACTGCTTATGCACTGGCATGTTGTACGATCCCAAAAAACCAAACACCCAGTCGGAAGAGAAAAAAAAGCAGAACCTTGAAACATTCTACCGATGGGTGCGCTTAAAAAAACAATCGTTTCTTAAAGTCATCAAACCCTCCAAGCAAATAAAATCATGAAAAAAGTAGTGTTGGCCTTCAGCGGTGGTTTAGACACCAGTTATTGTGCTATTTATTTAGCAAAAAACCTTGGATATGAGGTGCACTCTGTAGCGGTCAATACCGGTGGCTTCGATGCAGAAGAAGTGGATGATTTAGCGGCTAAAGCGGTTGAATTAGGTATTCAACACCACCTTTGTTTGGATGTGGAGCAAAAATTTTACGATCACGGTATACGCTATTTGCTCTTTGGGAATGTGTTAAAAAATCATGCTTACCCCTTAAGTGTTAGCGCGGAGAGGGTATTTCAAGCAGTAGCAATTGTAGAGTATGCGAAAAAAATTGGAGCAGATGCTATCGCTCACGGTTCAACGGGTGCCGGAAATGATCAGGTTAGGTTCGATTTGGTCTTTCAGATTATGGCTCCTGAGATGGAAATCATCACTCCTATCCGTGATCAGCGACTAAGTCGTGAACAGGAGGTGGAGTTTCTCCAAGAACATGGGATTGAAAAATCTTGGGAGCGCGCTAAGTACTCCATCAATAAAGGACTTTGGGGGACATCTGTTGGAGGGGCTGAAACCTTAACCTCTCATCTGCCATTACCTGAGTTTGCTTGGCCAAGTCCCATTACAAAAACCGAAACGAACAGAATTGAAATAGAATTTGATCAAGGTGAACCTGTAGGGCTTAACGGTGAGCGAATGAACCCTGTTCAACTGATTAAAAAGTTAGACGCTTTAGCTTCACCTTATGGGATTGGTCGCAATCATCACGTGGGAGATACGATTATTGGTATCAAAGGGCGTGTAGGTTTCGAGGCAGCCGCTCCTATGGTGTTAATAGAGTCTCATCGCACTTTAGAGAAGCATTGTCTAGCTAAATGGCAATTGTATTGGAAAGACCAGATGGGGGAATGGTACGGGATGATGATGCACGAAGGCCAGTATTTAGATCCTGTCATGCGAGATATTGAAACTTTTCTAGAGTCGACACAAAAGAGGGTGAGCGGGAAAGTGTTTGTACGATTGCATCCAGGTTATTTTGAGGTTCAGGGTGTGGAATCACCTTTTGATATGTTACAATCAGATGCTGGTCAGTATGGTGAAATGAATCAGGGATGGACAGGTGAGGAGGTAAAAGGCTTTACTAAAATTTTATCGAATTCAACCCATATATATAATAGTATGGAGAAGGAGCCTGCTTCCTCAAACCAACACCATAAAAATAAGAGTGATTCAAGTGAGTGATCAGATAAATAGACCTACTCAGGAAAGTGAAGTTGCTGTTGAGCTTGAAAATCAACCTAATAAAATTGATTCTGATAAGATTGATATAGGGATCATAGGTGGTGCAGGCTATACCGCAGGTGAACTCATCCGATTGTTATCTGCTCACCCCAAAGTAGATTCGCTATTTGTTCAAAGTCAAAGTCATGCGGGGCAACATTTATCTAAGGCTCATCCCGATTTAATTGGCGAGCTTTCTGGTAGCTTTGTTCAGAAATTACCAGACACCTGTAGGATTGTTTTCCTATGTTCAGGTCATGGAAAAACTAAAGAGGTGTTCGACCAGGGCTGGATACCAACCCAAGCTAAGGTTGTTGATTTAAGCGCAGATGCGCGGTGGGAATTGACCCAAGGAAAACACAGTGAACGACATCATTGCTGCGGTAAGGAATTTGTGTATGGTCTAGCGGAACTTCAAGCCAATATGATTCGAAAAGCTCATTTTGTAGCAAATCCAGGCTGTTTTGCTACCGCTATTCAGTTGGCTTTATTACCCTTGGCAAAGCAAGGGAAACTGCACGATGAAGTCCATGTCAGCGCTATAACTGGAAGTACTGGAGCCGGTGCTCATCCGAGTTCTACCACCCATTTCTCTTGGCGTTCCAATAATGCATCGATATACAAAGCATTTACTCACCAGCATTTGGGTGAGATCAGGGCTAGTGTATCCAGCCTACAATCAAAGGTTCCTAACATACATTTTATCCCTATGAGAGGAGCCTTTACTCGTGGAATACTTGCTGCTTGTTATCAAAAAATAGATGCATCGGAACAGGAAATTAAGGAGTGGTTTATGGCCTATTATTCGGATGCACCTTTTGTACACCTATCGGAAGAGCCTATTAGCGTTAAACAGGTTGTTAATACCAATAAAGCTCTTATTCACCTTGAAAAAGTGGAGAATCAGGTTTTAGTTACGGTGGCTATTGATAATCTGTTAAAAGGAGCTTCAGGTCAGGCAGTTCAAAACATGAATATTATGATGGGATGGGATGAGCGCATGGGGCTTTTGCTTAAGCCCAGCGTGTTTTAACCCAGTTCACATGAACCAGTAGAATGACGTAACAATGTTGTTTAATTAAACCCTGAATTTTTTTATTTCTCCTTATTCACTTATACACTACTCACCAAGACACTACTCATCAACTTCTATGTCCAACAAAAAAAATAACCTACAGAAGCCTCCTAAGGTCGCCATCATTGGGGCCGGTAATTTGGGGGTGGCTATAGCCAAAGGGTTGGCCACAAGTTTGGGGGCAGACATCATTTGGCTGTGTCGGCGTCATTTGTCTAAAATCGAAATGCTAGTTAAGGATGGGTTTAGATTGAGCTCAGATGTAAAAGAAGCGGTTCTGGAGGCGGATTACGTGTTTTTTTGTGTGCAGCCGCAGCAACTTCCAGATATTTTAGACGAATTGAAGGGCGTGTTGAATCCTCAGAAACAGGTACTTATTTCTACCTTGGCGGGGATGGATAGTGACCGAATTCAGGCGCTTTTACCGCACCCATTTCCAATTATTCGCGCTATGCCAAATACAGCGGTGGCCATTGGGCAGTCTATGACCTGTATCTGTGCTAATGATCAGGTTAGCCCGCAAGCTATCACTCAGGTGCAAGAGTGGTTTGGAACTGTTGGCGAGGTTATGCATATAGAGGAAGAACATATGAAAGCAGCTACCGTGTTAGCAGCGAGTGGTATTGCCTTCTTTTTACGATACATAAGAGCAGCCACGCAAGGCGGAATTGAATTGGGTTTTGAGGCGGAAGAGGCGTTGAAAATTGCCACCGCTACGGCCAAGGGTGCGGCTTCTTTGCTGATGGTACAGGGTAGCCACCCAGAAAGTGAAATCGACAAAGTGACTACGCCCATGGGATGTACCATTGCAGGATTGAATGAGATGGAATATCAGGGATTGAGTTCAGCGGTTATTCAAGGCCTAAAAAAATCATTTGATAAAATTAGTTCAATAGGTGACTCATGAGTATGTTTCCAGTTTATCCGGTATTTGATGTTGAACCAATAAGCGCTGAAGGGGCTTGGGTGATGGATGCTAATGGGCAGCGATACCTCGATTTTTATGGGGGCCACGCGGTCATTTCCATTGGTCACAGACATCCACATTATATAAAGCGGATGAAAGATCAGATGGATCGGATTTCATTTTATTCCAATTCAGTACCCATAGCGATTCAGCATGAACTGGATAAAAAACTAGGGCAAATGTGCTGCTATCATGATTTTCAATTGTTCTTGTGTAATTCTGGGGCTGAGGCTATTGAAAATGCGTTTAAAGTAGCTTCATCTGTTAATGGGCGTAGTAAAATTTTAACCTTCAATAAGGCTTTTCACGGGCGTACCTCTTTAGCAGTAGCGGCAACGGATAACCCAAAATTGGTTTTCCCGGTCAACGAAGGGGCCGAAATTATTCGTTGTGAATTAGGAAACCATGAGGAAGTGGCTGAGCACCTAGCTACAAAGGAAGTATGTTGTGTGATCATCGAAGGGATACAAGGCGTGGGTGGCATTGTTGAATCTTCGGATGAGTTTTTACGGTTTTTGCGTGATGAATGTACCAACACAGGAACTCAGTTGATACTCGATGAAGTACAATCGGGTTTTGGGCGCACTGGGTATTTTTTTGCACATCAATATTCGGGCATTCGTCCAGATGTCATTACTATGGCTAAAGGTATGGGAAACGGTTTCCCCGTGGGTGGCATATTGATTGCTCCGGAAATTGAGGCTTTCCCAGGTATGTTAGGTACCACCTATGGAGGCAATCATTTGGCCTGTGCGGCCTCTCTTGCGGTGTTAGAAGTATTGGAATCGGAGAATTTAATGCAACATGCCCAAGAAATGGGAGCCTATCTTATTGAGCGGTTGTCTACCCATACGGCTATTAAAGAAATTCGAGGCAAGGGTCTAATGATAGGCCTTGAGTTTTCAGAGCCTGTTGCCGAAATGCGCAAAAAGCTATTGTATGAGCAATTTATTTTTACAGGAAGTTCTTCGAATCCCAACACGATTCGACTACTTCCACCCCTAAACATCACACAGGCTCAGATAGATTATTTTCTAGATGGGTTAAAACAGGTAATCCAACACTAAGCGAATGAATCACTTTTTTGATGTAGATGATATTGGGTCTATAGAGCTAGCCTTGGCTAGAGCCCAATCTATTAAAGCGCATCCCCAAAAGGGTTTTACAGAAGGAAACCGAACAAGTATAGGACTATTATTTTTTAATCCCAGTTTACGTACGCGTTTAAGTTCGCAAAGAGCGGCGCAAAATCTTGGGATGGATGTAGTTGTCCTTGATGTTGGTTCAGAAAGTTGGAAACTGGAGTTTTCCGATGGAACCATAATGAATGGAGCCTCTGCAGAACATATCAAAGAGGCAGCGGGCGTGATGGGAGCGTATTTCGACTTTTTAGCTATACGTGCCTTTGCATCGCTTGAAGACCGAGACCTGGATTATGCCGAACCCGTTCTGACCGCCTTTATGAAATACGCTGGCGTACCTATTATTAACATGGAATCTTCCACAGGACACCCTTTGCAAGCATTTGCCGACCTAATTACGATTAATGAGTTCAAAAAGACCGAGCGCCCAAAGGTAGTACTAAGCTGGGCTCCGCACCCACGGGCTTTACCTCACGCCGTGGCTAATTCTTTTGCCCAATGGATGAATAGGGCCTCCGTAGATTTAATAATTACCCATCCTGAGGGATATGAATTGGACCCGAAATTTGTTGGATCTGCCCAGGTCCAGACGAACCAGTCCTTGGCGTTTGAGGATGCGGATTTTATTTATGCTAAAAATTGGTCTAGTTATCAGCATTATGGTCAGGTGCTGCATCAGGACTCATCTTGGATCATAAATCAGGAAAAAATGGAGCTTACCAATCAAGCCTATTTTATGCATTGCCTGCCTGTTCGAAGAAATGTGATTGTGAGTGATCAGGTTATTGATAGCCCAAATAGTTTGGTGATTCAGCAGGCCGCGAATCGTGTAATTTCCATGCAAACAGTGCTTTCCATGCTTCTTGAGCAAAAGAGTAGCGAATAACAAAGCGTATGAATACCAAAGACTCCCATACTAAGCAGCTAACCAACACCATTCTTGTTATCAAAATAGGGGGAAAGGTAGCAGAAGATGAACAGCAGCTAGGGAGCGTATTAGATGGCTTGGCTAGGCTAAATGTGCCCGTAATATTAGTGCACGGAGGGGGTGCACAAGCGACTAGCATGGCAGAAGCGCTTTCTGTTAAGAGCCAGATGATTGATGGGAGAAGAGTTACTGACTCCGCTATGTTGGATATAGCCATTATGGTGTATGGTGGGCTCATTAATAAAAAAATTGTGGCTCAGTTAGAGTCACGAGGTCGAAAAGCATTAGGGTTGACAGGCGCAGATATGGGGATTATTCGTTCGGTAAAGCGGCCGGCGCACCCTGTAGATTTTGGATGGGTAGGGGATATTGAGTCGATCAATACCGAGGAACTATTAGTCTTACTAGAAAGGGGAATTATACCGGTATTGGCCCCTTTGAGTTCGGACGGATCTGGGCAGTTGTTAAATACGAATGCCGACAGTATCGCAGCGCATGTTGCCATTGCCTTGGCTGAAAATAGCTCTTTTCAGGTCAGTCTGAACCTATGCTTTGATTTAGAAGGAGTCATGGTTGACGGAAAGTTGTGCGAGGTCTTTAGTCCACAAGATTTTAAGATGGCCAAAAAAGATAAACAGGTGAGCGGGGGGATGATTCCCAAGTTAGATGTCGGTTTTATGGCCGTTCAGGCGGGAGTCAGTCCCGTTCGTATTGTTCATCCAAAAGATTTATACACTCAACACTCGGGGACTTATTTGCAATTACACTAGGGTCGGAATTATATAAGACTGGTCAAAAAGCTTTAGGGCACCCAAAACTCATACTTATGAACTCATCTACTCACTCAATTGACGAATGGAAGGTACCTGCTAAGCAGGCCTTGGATTTGTTGAAACAGTTAATTGCCACTAAATCCTACAGTGGTCAAGAACAGGAAACAGCGTTGCTATTAGAAAAAAATCTTCAGTCCCACGGATTTGAAGTTGAACGCATTCAGAATAATGTATTGGCACGTGGTAAACATTGGGTAGATGGGGCACCGGTTCTTTTACTCAATTCACATCACGATACGGTCCGAGCCACATCAAATTGGGATACAGATCCATTTGAACCGGTTGAATTGGATGGAAAATTACTTGGATTGGGTAGCAATGATGCGGGGGCTCCATTGGTCTGCTTGTTGCATATATTTTATTGGCTTAACGAACGCGATCAATCGTATAATCTACTTTTTTTAGCATCTGCTGAAGAGGAAACCTCCGGAACAAATGGGGTTCCAATAACCTTGGAAGCGATGGGGGCGGTGGATTTAGCGGTGGTGGGCGAACCTACCTCTATGGAAATGGCTGTTACCGAAAGAGGATTAATTGTGTTGGACGTGACTACATTGGGTGAATCTGGACATGCAGCCCGAGGGGAAGGAGTTAATGCACTTTATAAGGCGGTGGATGCAATAGAATGGTTTAGAAGCTATGAATTTGAACAGGTTTCTGAACAGCTTGGAAAAGTCAGTATGAACGTGACGCAAATAGAAGCGGGAACACAGCACAACGTAGTTCCAGACCGTTGCCATTTTGTGGTGGATGTCCGACCTAATGATTGTTATACCAATGCTGAAATAGTGGATATTATTCGTGATCATATAGATGGATTAGTGGAGCCCCGATCGCTTCATTTAAATTCTTCTGGAATAGCCGATCATCATCCAGTTGTGCTGAAAGCAAATGAGCTTGATGTGCCAAGAGTTTCCTCAAAAACAATGTCGGATCAAGCCCACATGCCATTTCCCAGTGTTAAAATAGGACCAGGTAACACCCATCGATCGCATACTCCGAATGAATTCATTTATATTCATGAAATTCTAGGCGGTCTAATGGGCTATGCTCAATTACTTAATGGTTTAGAAATTCCCCATTGGAGAATAGGATAAAAACATACAGTGAGAATGGAACCCATTACATTACCCAGAGATAATAAATAGATACGAATATGGCTAAAAAACTATGGGACAAAGGTCTCCCTATCGATGATAAAATAGAAGCGTTTACCATTGGCAAAGACAATGAATGGGACTTACGTCTTGCTCCTTATGATGTACAAGGAAGTATCGCGCATGTGAAGATGCTAGCAAAAGTGGGTCTATTATCTCAGCAGGAATGCGATACTCTGGTAGCGGAATTAGAACGAATATTGAACGAAGATATCGAAACCGGTCAATTCGTTATAAATGATGGAGTAGAAGATATTCACTCCCAAATTGAATTTATGTTAACCGAGAAATTGGGGTCGTTAGGAAAGAAGATTCATGCGGGTAGGTCAAGAAATGACCAAGTACTGGTCGATTTGAAACTGTATTTCCGGGATGAAATAGTGAATCTAACGGGGCAAATAGAGGCTCTGTTCAACGCTCTTTTGGCGCAGAGTGAAAAGCACAAAGATGTGCTACTACCGGGCTATACCCACACGCAGGCGGCCATGCCATCCAGCTTTGGATTATGGTTTGGGGCTTATGCCGAAGCTTTAGTGGATGACACACATCAACTCTATGCGAGTTATAATATAGCCAATCAAAATCCATTGGGGTCTGCAGCTGGTTACGGCTCTTCCTTTCCGCTAGATAGAGATTATACCACTGAATTGCTGGAGTTTAAGGGCATGAACGTGAATGTTGTGTATGCGCAAATGGGGCGAGGCAAACTAGAGCAGAGTGTTAGTTTTGCCTTGGCTGCGCTGGCCCAAACCATCAATAAATTATCTTCGGATATCTGCCTGTACAACAGTGGTAACTTTGGCTTTATCACCCTGCCGGATGAGTTGACTACCGGTAGTAGCATTATGCCGCATAAAAAAAATCCGGATGTATTTGAATTAATGAGGGCTAAAAGCGCGGTTATAAGGGCACTTCCAACATCAATTGCACAGCTAACAGGAAATTTAACTTCAGGCTACCACCGTGATTTTCAGTTATTGAAGGATCTTATTTTCCCTGCATTGGACGATGTAAAAGCCATGTTGGATATGTGCACCTACGCAATTCCCAAAATAAAACCGGTGCAAAATTTATTAGATGGTTCACAGTATGACGTTTTGTTTTCTGTTGAGCGAGTGAACGACTTAGTCATGTCGGGCTTAAGTTTTAGAGATGCCTATGTTCAAGTGGGTAAAGAACTGGATGATGGAAGCTTTATACCGCCAAAAAATCTAAATCACAGCCTTGTGGGTAGTTTGGGAAATTTGGAGAATAATCGCATTGAAAAGAACATGAAAGATTTGATGCAATTGTTTGTATGATAGAGCTCTTTAGGCTAGATTTGAGTAAGTAATTTTTTGGCGGAGTTTGTTGGCCATGATAGGTTTTTTTTGATTCATGGGGTTACAGTTATTGGATGTTATTAAAAGGAATTCCACTTAGCACCAACACGGTTAAATATTTAGAGCGTTTATGGGAAAAAACAATAAAGGACCTAGATTGGTTTGGCTTTTAACTTTATTCACTGCATACAGTGTAGGGTTTGTACAAGAGAACTCATCATATTGGAAGCATTAGCCGAGGGTCTGTCCTATAAGATGGTGGCGAAAAAAATATTTCTATCGGTGGATGGAGTGCGCTATCATATCCGTAATATCTATTCTAAA
>NTKP01000038.1 GCA_002457365.1 Rhodothermaeota bacterium MED-G12 | reverse complement strand
GCTATTCCCTTATTTCCGACTGAAAACCGAACCGAAGAGGTAGTGGTAATTTCCACTTCATATGGCGATATGATCGTTCGACTCTACGATGCTACACCGGAGCATAAAAGCAATTTTTTGAAACTCACTAAAGAGGGTTTCTATGATTCAACTACCTTCCACAGAGTCATTGAAGGATTTATGATACAGGGAGGAGATCCAAATTCTAAGGATGATAATTTACGGAACGATGGGCAAGGTGGGCCAGGCTATACCCTGCCAGCAGAAATAGTACGAGGATATATTCACAAAAAAGGTGCCTTAGCGGCGGCTAGAATGGGTAATGAAACCAATCCAAATATGCGCTCAAGTGGATCGCAGTTTTATATTGTACACGGGCGTGAGCGAACAGAACGAGATATAGATCAGTTGATGGCGCAGGCGAATAATAATATTGAGCAAGGTCTGATTACTGCATATGTCAGTGCACCTGAAAATACTGAGCTAAAGCAACGAATTGACCAGGCAAGAATGGATGGGAATCAGGGAGTTGTGAGAGAGATACTTGAAGAAATAAAGCCCCTTGCTACCAAAGATTTTGAGCCTATAGTTTACACTCCAGAACAGCGAGAAATCTATTTGAATGAAGGTGGGGTGCCTTATTTAGATGGGTCATATACTGTCTTTGGTGAGGTTATTCAAGGTTTAGCAGTGGTAGACAGTATAGCACAAGCGAAGAAGAGTTATGCGGATCGTCCGGTAGAAGACATTCCTATGATACTTCGTGTCCAGACAATGACTTTAGCCTCGGACGGATCCATAATTGAGCAGTAGACAAAAAAGCTAGATCAAGTAGCAGTAGTAGTTTTACTAGAAAATTAATTATAGCCAGTAAGAATTATTCTTGTAGGTAAAAGGCAATCCTAGCTTTTTGATTCACACGAAGCTTTTGCCCAAGAAAGAAAGTCCTTTGCGGATAGGCTATTAAGTACTCTCGGTTGATCAAACTTTGCTTTACGAGCTAAGCGTACTCCGTACTGGATATCATCAATACCATCAATACTATGCGCATCTGGGTTAACACTCGTGAAAAGGCCCGTCTGCTTTGCTTTGTTACCCCAAGTCCAATCTAAATCCAATCGCCAAGGGGATGCATTGATTTCTATAGCGGTCTGTTGCTGAGCGGCGTGTTCAATGAGCGCGTTCATGTCCAACGCACTTTCTCCGCGTTTTAATAGTAACCGGCCGGTGGGGTGGCCAATCATAGTGGTAAATGGATTTTCAATAGCCTGTTTAAATCGATCCATCATAGCTTCTAAGGGCATATCTAACTGCTGATGCACACTAGCTACAATAAAATCAAAGCCGGCTAGTATATCCGCTGGATAGTCCAAATCACCGTTTCCTAAAATATCCGATTCAATGCCCTTGAATATGACAAAGTCCACTCCTTCCGCTGCATAGTGGGCATTTAAGTTCTCAATTTCTTTCCATTGGGCCAGCACACGATCTACGGATAAGCCGCCAGCGTAGCCCGCTGTCTTCGAATGATCGGTTATACCTAAATACTCATAGCCTCGGGCAATGCAGGCTTCTGCCATTTCCTGAATACTGTACTTACCATCACTCCAAGTGCTATGTGCATGAATAACACCCCGGATGTGCTCCTGCTTAATCAATGGCATGTGCTCATGCTCACTAAACCAATCTAGTTCACCTCGATCTTCCCGAAGTTCTGGTGGAATCCAGTACAGTCCCAAATCTTTATAAATACTAGATTCCTTATCGGAACTAATTTTAGCCTCCCAATCGGTTTCGCCCTCATTATTTAGTTTAAAAAGTCCATACTCGTTCAGGCTTAAGCCACGTTCACGGGCTCTGGATCTCATAGCTACATTATGCTCTTTGCTCCCGGTAAAATACATGAGTGCGGCGCCAAAGGATTCTGGATCGACGATTCGCAAATCAACCTGTCGCCCTTCCTTGCTACGAACCGAGCTTTTAGTTTCACCACGACCTAGAATTTCAACCACCCTTTCGTGAGAAGTAAAAGAGTCAAATATCGGGTCTATATGTGCCTTATCCGCTGCAATAAGAATATCAATATCACCAATAGTCTCCTTAGATCTACGCAAAGAACCAGCCACTTCGATGGCCTTTACACCGGGGAGATCCTGTAGTGATTGAATGAGTTCATGGGCAATTTCATCAGCCTCATTGAGGTGGCAACGCTCTTCAAACTGTTCCATCCATGCAATGGATTTTTTAATCTTCTCCACCGATTTAGCCCCAAGTCCAGGTAGTTCTGCTAAATCACCCCGATCAATGCACTCCTTAAGCTCGTCTAGAGTACTTATACCAAATTGTTGGTGAATTTTCACAATATTTTTCGGCCCTAAACCAGAAATATCCAACCACTGAATAAGGCCCACGGGTACTTTTTCTTTAAACGCTTCTAAAACCGGCATATACCCGGTTTCCACGTAGGTATAAATATCGTTTGCAATCGATTTTCCTATCCCTTTAATATCTATTAAGCGCTTTTCTTCAATGTATGTCCCTAGGTCCTCTTCAAATCCTCGAATGGTTTGAGAGGCACGATCAAAAGCAATCGCTTTAAACCTGTTTTCACCCGCTAATTGCATGAGTTGATAAACTAAATCTAGCTGGTCGGCGATATCACGATTGGTTGGCATGGGCAATAAATCTCTTTGAGTAGCTTAATAGGTTTGTGTACATTTACTAATTCTCCTAAATATAAATCTTTTAGGATGGAATATCCTGTTAACCCTACCCATCAATTATGTTACCATTATCCGCTGCCTCTACTACTTTTAACGTTCGCAGATCATCATTCTTTGGTTGTTTTCTAGGAATGTTGGTGCTTTTTACTTTTCTAGCTGACACAACCAAAGCTCAACGATTCACCGCAGAACAACTTCAAAGTCCATCCGAATTTTTAGGTTATGAATTGGGAACTCAATGGACCCCCCACTACAAAGTCATGGATTATGTACAGCACTTAGCGGAGCACTCTGAAATGGTAGCCGCCTTTGATTATGGGACTACCTACGAAGGCCGTGAGTTAGTGTATTTGGTCATTAGTTCCGAAGAAAATCAGCAGAATATGGAGGAAATAAGGCAAAATAATTTACGCCGAATTGACCTAGAATCCGGTGAAGCCTCCGAAGCAGCCGTTCCCATTGTTTGGTTAAGCTATAATGTACACGGCAACGAGACATCTTCCAGTGAGGCCGCCTTATACACCATGCATGCCTTAGTGACGGAATACCAAGACTGGTTGATGGATGTCGTGGTCGTTATCGACCCTATGGTAAACCCAGACGGTCGTGATCGGTATGTGAATTGGAACAAAACGGTGACAGGAGCACAAGTTAATCCCAATCATGAAGCCATGGAGCATCATGAACCTTGGCCAGGGGGGAGAACCAATCACTATATGTTCGATTTAAATAGAGATTGGGCTTGGCAAACCCAGACCGAAACCCAACAGCGTGTCAAAGAGTATTTGGAATGGATGCCCATGGTTCATGTCGATTTTCATGAGCAGTATTATAACTCTCCCTATTACTTTGCGCCAGCGGCAGAGCCCTATCATTACGCCATAACCGAATGGCAGCGAGAGCTACAGACCTTAATAGGCCAAAACCATGCTTCCTATTTTGATCAGAACAATTGGCTGTACTTTACACGTGAAGTGTTTGATTTATTTTACCCAAGCTATGGGGATACATGGCCTACGTTCAATGGGGCTATTGGGATGACGTATGAACAAGCAGGCCACAGCTTTGCCGGTCTAGGCGTACTAACCGACGAAGGAGATACCCTAACATTGCACGATCGAATGATTCATCATGCGACATCTGGATTATCAACCATAGAAACCGTGGTTAATCAAAAAGAACGGGTATTGGCTGAATTCCAAAAGTACTTTGACACCACCCGTGAAAATGGTTCTGGAAATTATAAAACCTTTGTGGTAAAGCGCAGCAGCAATC
Organism: Rhodothermaeota bacterium MED-G12; assembly: GCA_002457365.1. Taxonomy (GTDB): domain Bacteria; phylum Bacteroidota; class Rhodothermia; order Balneolales; family Balneolaceae; genus UBA1275. The sequence continues at coordinate 12,920 of NTKP01000038.1, read as the reverse complement.
CAGACAATACCAGCCGACTCCTACGCTATTTGCTTGATCAAAAAATTGAGGTACAACAGGCGGTGAATGAAGTCCGAGCGAGTGGTTATGATTACCAGAACGGTCAGGTTGGACGAGTAACCATAGAAAAAGGCGATTATATTATACATACGTATCAGCCTCAGGGCACCTTGGTTAGAGTATTATTTGAGCCTAAACCTGAACTAGCCGATTCACTTACCTACGATATCACCGCATGGGAAGCACATTATTCCTTTGGCGTCAATGGGTATGCCATTCAGGGACAAGTAGAAGTGGAGCCCATTGGCTTTGATACCGAATCCGAACTCACACCGGTGGTGAGTAACCCGTATGCCTATTTAGTTGAATGGACTTCCTTTGATGATGCGCAGTTTCTGGCCTATATACTTAAACAAGGAGTTCGTGCTCGATACTCCGAGCATTCCTTCAGTATTCAGGGGAAAAATTACAATGCCGGTACCTTAATCATTACTCGAAACGGTAATGAGTCGCTGGGAACGGATTTCGATGAAATAGTGAAAGAAGCCGCCTTGGTATATAACCGGGAATTAACACCCGTAACTACTGGATTGGTTACGCAAGGCAAAGATTTTGGCTCATCTTCGGTTCGTTTCATAGAAGCGCCAAGAGTCGGAGTGTTAGCTGGTGAAGGAACATCGGGGAATATGGTTGGACATATATGGCATTTCTTTGATCAGCAACTAAACTACCCGGTTACAATGATTCCCGTAGATGTTGCCACTCGTATGGATTGGACTGAATTTGATGTGATTATACTGCCAAGCGGATCCTATGGATATTCGCTTAGTGATGATCAACTCTCAGAAATTAGGGACTGGGTTCGTGGCGGTGGCAAGCTAGTTGCTGTGGACGGCGCCAACGGATTTTTAGCAGGTAAAGATGGCTTTGCACTAACTCGAAAGAACAGGGCAGACGAAGATGAGGACAACCCAGAAGATCGGTTGCAACGATACGCAGACGCAGAACGTAATTCTGTAGTGAACTTTAATGCGGGCGCAATTTACGCTCTTGAAATGGATCCCACACATCCCCTAGCCTTCGGGTATCAAGAGCAGTATATGTCGCTGAAGTTAGGTTCAACGGCTTATGAGTATCTAGAAAATGGGTGGAATGTTGGCGTGGTGAAAGACGGAGCTCCAAGAAGTGGATTTGTCGGCCATAAAGCCCAACAAATCATTCAAGAATCGTTGTCTTATGGTGTTCAGCCCATGGGTCGTGGTCAGGTGGTCTATATGATAGATAACCCATTTTTCCGAGGATTTTGGCATAACGGAAAGCTGCTGATTAGCAATGCGGTATTCTTTTAGTTAAACGGAAGAATACAAAAGGCATTATAATTAGAAGCTTTTTTGTACTTAGCTTAGTCCCGCTAAGCCATGTTTAAATCGATTCATGGCTTCCACTAAGTCATCCATGGCTGCGGCATAACTCATCCGTAGCCCATCTGGTTCACCAAAGGCGTCTCCAGGTACCAAGGCCAATCCAACTTCATCCAGCAGATAAAGGCATAAATCCGTTGAGCTTTCAATGGGTGTGCCTGATGGGGTAACCGAGCCCAAATAGCTAAAAATATCAGGAAATACATAAAATGCCCCCCCCGGGCTAAAGCAGCTGACTCCTTCAATACTGTTCAATTGCTCAACCATAAAATCTCGACGCGTTTTAAAAGAAGCTCTCATTACTAAGACTTCATCTAATGTGCCGGAGTAAGCGGCGAATCCAGCCGCCTGAGAAATAGAAGAGGGAGCAGAGGTTTCCTGACTTTGAATCTTACCCACTGCTTTAACTAATTCCTCTGGGCCAGCAAGATATCCTAAACGCCAACCGGTCATGGCAAATCCTTTAGAAAAACCATTGATCAAAGCTACTCTATCCTTAAGGTCGGGTGCTACGTTCAACAAGCTAATATGCTCTTCATCAAAAACAATGTATTCGTAGATTTCGTCCGATATTATTGAAATGTTGGGGTACCTACGCAGCACTTCCGCCAAACCTTCTAGGTCTTGTTTGCTGTAACATGAACCCGTTGGGTTAGATGGAGAACAAAGTATAAGCACACGAGTTTTATCGGTGATGGCTTCTTCTAATTGTTCGGGTGTGAGCCGGTAATTATGCTCAAAAGAGGTTCTTACGGGCACAGGGATACCTTGAGCAAGTTGAGTCATCGCAGGATAGGATACCCAATAAGGTGCGGGAATAATCACTTCGTCACCAGGATTCACCATCGCTAAAAGGGAGAAACCAACGGATTGTTTGGCGCCATTGGAGCATATAATTTGAGCCGGGGTATAATCGAGTCCGTTATCGCGCTTTAATTTTGCGCAGATGGCCTCTCTGAGTTCGGGTGTACCCGTATTCATGGTGTACCCATGGGCACCATTTCGGATTGCCTCCACAGCAGCATCACAAATGAAGCTTGGGGTGGGAAAATCTGGTTCGCCAGCACTTAAGGAGATAATGGACTTGCCTTCTCGTTGTAGTTCTTTGGCTCGGCCAGTAATTTTTAAGGTGGCCGATGGTTGTAATTCTAGTGCGCGTGATGAGATCATGAGTTAGTTGTGGAAGCTAGGTTGATGAGTGTTGAAGTTTATCTTTGAGTGCTTTTTCTACATGTTTTGGGACGAATGAGCTTAAATCACCCCCCCAAAAAGCCACTTCTTTTACTAAGGACGCCGAGATAAAAGTGAGTTGTTCATCTGGCATTAAGAAAACGGTATCTATGGTTGGAGAAAGTCGTTTATTGGTCAACGCCATTCTAAATTCATATTCAAAATCAGATATTTGGCGCACCCCTCTAATTAGAGTACGAGCGCCCATTTTTTTGGCATGATCTACTAAAAGGCCTGTGAATTGGGTGATTTCAACCCGGGTACCCCATTCAGTTCCTTTTAAGCATTCTTCGATGAGTTCTATCCGCTCCATTCCACTAAAAACGGATTTTTTTTCATTATTCACCGCCACGGTTACGATCACCTTTTCAAACAAATTTGTTGCTCGTTTTAAAATATCGAGATGTCCATTGGTAAATGGGTCAAAAGATCCAGGATATAATGCGATATGTTTCATGATTCTGAATCTACCGCTTGTGCTTGAAAAATACTAACCGTGGTGCGCCCGTAGGCTTTGCTAAAAAAACAATGAGAGTGGTCGGTATAGCTATGATATTTATCGTGCTCTAAAAGGAACCAACCCGTGGGGCTAAGCCATCCATTGCTTAAAATTTGTTCAATCATATGATCCATCCATTCGTAGTGGTAAGGAGGATCACAAAAAATAAAATCAAAAGCTTGAGCAGGGCTTTCTAAAAATTGTTGAACATCAATCGCTACGGTTCTGATCTGATGGTCAATTTCCCATGAGCGTGAAATTTTTTCAATAAGCTTTAGGTTGGCGGGGTCTAAATCAACCGCTAGAACCTCTCTAGCGCCTCTAGAAATGGCTTCAAAGCCTAAATTCCCAGAGCCTGCAAATAAGTCTAATACCCGGGTACCTTCAATGTATTTGTAGGCTTCAATTTTATTAAACATACTCTCCTTGGTACGATCCGTAGTGGGGCGTACATCTAATCCCTTAGGTATTTCAAAACGTCTACCTTTTAATGAGCCTGTAATTATTCGCATGAGTATGTTCGTCTGGTTAATTGAGATAGGAGCCCAGGTTCATCGATTTTTTTTGACTCAACTAAACCGCATTTATTGGAATAAAATTAACAGTAACTAGGACAAGTCTAGGCTTAGCATGATGGCAGGAAAAGCAGTTGCAAGGTCAAATCCATAGGTTTCTTCTTCTGCATTTATGCCCATTGTCTCCAAAGAATTTAACACTATTTGTGCAGAATTATGGTCAATGAAAGATTGTAATTTCTCGGCTATTTCATGGGTTTGTTCCCCATAAAAATAAACGTGCTCGTGGAGACCACGCATCCATGGAGAATGTTCGGCATGTTGTAGCCATAAATAGGGTATATCCTGAGGGTCATCAAAATGTATATAGGTAGCAGCTCTGAAACTGCCTAGCAAATAAGAAGAAATACTGATCGAATCAGCATGACAACCTATTAACAAAAAGGAACCCCCTGGGCGATGATGACTCGACCACATTCCGCCAATTTCAAAGTCACTACAACACTCGTTAATGGCGACTTGATCACTGAAACTTCGGTAATTTTTTGTTAGCTGAGCTCGGCGTAAGCAAAGAAATTTGAACCGGGTTTTACTCACAGCATGCCAGGTTACCTCAATGTCTTCTCGAGGCACCCCTTTCATTAAAATAGCGATGTGCTGTTCCCTCTCTACTGAATCATCATATACAACCTTGGGTAGTGCAGTCCAGCACTCGTGTGTTGGCTCGGTGAGCATACGAATACTTTCAAGGCGGAATTCTTTTTCTAGATCACTAAAGACTGCTTTTAACTGAACTCCTGCTTCAGAAGAAGGACTATTTAGCGCCTCAGCTACATCAAAACTAAACTCATAGGAGCCTAATTGCTGAATGGTGTCTTTTGCCCCCTTTTCAGCGACCGAATAAAGCATTCGGCCTGAAAAAAAACAGACTCCTAAATTGGAGGCTTCTGCTTCCATTAATTCCAGTTAGGGGCATTTCTCATGGTTGTTCTAGATAAACTTCCAACCGCGTCATCAGTCATCGGATCCTCTAAGAGATACAATGGAGGACGAATGGTATCATTTCTTGTGTACAAAAAACGAAGTGAAGTGTCTCTAGGGCTTACGACCATACTCTCAGGGCTGTATTGGAGTGGGGGCATTTGACGAAATAAAGAATCACCCATCGAAATCATCAAAGAATCGGTGCTTAAGTACGTTACCACGCTATCTAAACCACCATCAGTAGGAGGAAAATGGCCATACCGAGCCTCGTAATTTACGATAGCATCTTTAAGAGTCAGCATCCGCGTACGAACTCGTTCGGTTTCAGCTTTTTGTTCTTCGACCACTTTATATGGCGTGACTATGGAATCGTATAGTAACCATGATAGTAAAATGATGGTAATTCCAAATACAGCACTTAGTATCTTATTTCGCGTATCTATGTTCATGGGAAGACGGATCGATTAGTTAGTGAATCAGATTCGAGATAAAATTTGACTTTCAAAATACATTCACACCCTGTTATATGCAACCGATGGCATCCACGAAATCATATAATTCAAAAATTGTTAATCTAGCGATTCCCAATATCCTCAGTAACCTGTCAGTACCCTTGCTAGGGGCGGTAGACACCGCAATTGTAGGGCGCTTAGATGAACTATATTATTTGGGGGCCATTGCAGTGGGAAGCCTAGTTTTTGATTTTATTTTTTGGGGCTTTGGATTTTTGAGAATGGGAACTACAGGTTTAGTTGCTCAGGCTTTGGGGGCAGCTAACCATCAAATGATCCAAAATCTTTGGCTTAGAGTCGCTCTTTTTGGCTGTGTACTTGGGCTCGCTTTAATTGTACTACAAAACCCTATCGCTCATTGGTCGCTTGTCATCATATCTCCAAGTGCTGAAGTGGCACAATATGCTACCGAATACATTAGAATACGTATATGGGCTGCTCCTGCCACGTTATTATTATATGGTATGAATGGATGGTTTTTAGGTATGCAAAATGCCAGGATACCCATGATCATCACCATAGTCTTAAACATAATAAACCTAGTACTGAATGTAGTATTTGTATTGGTGCTGGATTGGAAGGTCGCAGGTATTGCTTTCGGAAGTGTGATAGCAAGTTACCTCGGGTTATTCTTGGCTTTGGGTTTCTTTTTTCAGTCGTATGCAAAACGTTGGGCTTCGGGATGGTGGCGTGAATGGCAAAAGAGTGATTTTTGGGAACCATCAACCTGGAAAGAATGGCTTGGAGTTAACAGAGATATCTTCATACGAACGCTCTGTTTAATTTTTGCCTATGCATATTTTACCACGACTTCTGCGAGAGCGGGGGATTTGGTTTTGGCTACTAATACTATTTTACTGCAATTATGGTATATAAGCTCCTATGGAATTGATGGTTTTGCGTACGCGGCGGAAAGTTTGTCAGGCATGTATTGGGGACAAAAGAACACCGAAGCATTCAAGCAAGTTGTGAGAAAAACGATGCAATGGGGTTTGGGTTTAGGCCTTAGTCTAAGTGCATTATTTTATATTGGTTTTGAGCCTTTATTTATGCTTTTCACCGATAAGCCGGCAGTAGTTGAACATGCTCAATATGTGATGCTTTATACGGTCATTGCCCCAATTGTCAATAGTATATGCTTCATTTGGGATGGAGTATATATGGGAACCTCCAATACAAAACCTCTAAGGAATACCATGCTTGTAGCAACATTTTTGTTATACGTGCCGCTTCACTTATTCATTGAGCCCTATGCTGGTATTCATGCTATCTGGATGGCTATGATTCTATTTATGATTGCAAGAGGCGTGTTTTTAAGCATTTTGGCTCCTCGTTATTTTTCAGTTAAACTCAGCTAAGGTGATTAAACTTATCTGTTAGCATTGAAGTCATGAATTAGGTATTATTGTGGCACGTATTATTTGGTAAACGAACTATAGAATCTGTATGAAATACACTCAAAATTTTTTCTTTCTTTGTAAAACCCCGCTCAGCGCGGAAAGCCCATCCGATGTAGAGGTAGTTACCAAGGCCACTTCCAGCGAAGATTTTCCTCGTGTATTCAAAGAATTCGAGGACTGCCGATCTCATGCGTTCAACGAAGATAAAATATACAGTGTGGTTCGGGCAGATGATATTTATGAATTGGTACGAACTAACAACGAAAAGTTGGCAAAGGAAGAAGCATTTGAAAAGGCACAACCTGAAATTATTACCAATTTACAGCATCGGGTCATGCAAGGTAAAGATGCAAATGCTAAGGCGATTTTAAAAGAAGTCTATGACATAGATGCTTGATACTGATCTTTTTGCTCAAGGCTATGCGCTTTTATTAGAGTACGGCCTAAACCTTCTACAAGCCATAGCTGTTTTGGTTGGTGGTTTGTGGGGAACTAGCTTGATCAACCGTTTTCTAAAGAGAATATTTGAACGTAGTGAACTAGACGCGTCATTGAAAGGCTTTCTGTTAAGCCTTAGTTCTATTCTGTTAAAAATAATGGTCTATATCTCAGCATTAGGTATGCTTGGGGTAGAAATGACCTCTTTTATAGCCATTCTTGGAGCAGCGGGCTTAGCCATTGGTATGGCACTCTCAGGAACCTTGCAGAATTTTGCAGGAGGGGTCATGATTTTATTATTCAAGCCCTATAAAGTGGGAGATTTTATAGAAGCCCAAGGATATGCTGGCACGGTTAAAGAGATACAAATCTTTGTAAGCATACTCACTTCACCGGACAACAAAACGATATTTATTCCCAATGGGCCATTAGCTACAGGATCCCTTATTAATTATTCCACACAGGATACACGCAGAATAGAATGGACTATTGGAATCGCCTATGGAGATGATTTAGATGTGGCTTATTCCGTTTTAAACAAGATACTTGAAGAAGAAGATCGCGTTTTTTCAGACCCAGCGCCTTACATAGGGTTGACTGACTTAGCCGATAGTTCGGTAAATATTACGGTCCGAGCTTGGGTATCGTCGGGAGACTTTTTTGCGGTAAAACAGTCCTTAACTGAGCGAGTATATAGAGAATTTGACAGCCATGGACTCAATATCCCATTCCCACAAACCGACATTCGAATTTATAAACCGTAGTTTTTTCATTTTTTAATAAAAATAGCTAACCTTAGGTTAACTGTAGCAAAAACAAAAAGTATTATTTTTGGTTTTGCGTTAATTACGAACTATAGGAAAGGAAGGTTGGTAAACAACCTGGAGCGGTGCTAGCATATGGAAAATGAAAAAATGAGTGGACAACCAACAGAACCACAAAATGAATCCGATATTTCGAAAGAAACGAAGGTCGGTGAGCAAGTAAAATCCACGGATCAACCTGCTGAGCTAGAGTCTGAGGCTACTCCACTAGTAAGTGCGAACGAAGCCCAGTCAGATTCAGTAGATGAACTAGCACCCGAGGTTGCGTCCGAACCCGAGGTCTCGTCTGAGCCTGAGGTTGAACAAGAACCAGTGGTTGCGTCCGTACCCGAAGTTTCCACTGAACCTGAGTCAGAACAGGAACCCGAGGCTTCTTCCGAAGAATCCACCGATTCCCTTGATAGTGAAGCAGAGAAAAGTGCGGAAACTTTTTATCAAGACATTCGCCAAAAAGCCGAGGAGTTTGTTCTACAACCCGATTGGGCTTATGTATCAAATGAATTAGCTAATCTGGCACTTAAAATATCAGAAGGCCCAGAACCTGACGCTGAAGGTTCTAAGCAAGCAATAGCCGCTTTTCAAACGCTTAGAGATGAATTTGAAGCCCGAAAAAAAGCGCACTATGAAGAGTTAAACCAAAAAAGAGCAGATAATTTAGAGCGCAAGAAAAAAATATTAAAACAACTTTCTGATCTAATTGAGGCTCAGAATTGGACTGCTACAAAGGAAATTAGATCTATTCAGCAACAATGGGAACAGATTAAATTACTTCCAGCATCAGAAGTAGATGCATTGAATAAGCGTTTTGATGGTTTGCTTGAGGAGTTTGAGAATCACAAAGTTGACCGATTAGTAAAAAAACTCCAAAAAGAAGAAGAAAACCTGACCCTCAAATTACTCTTATTAGAAAAGATACAAGACTTGAATGGGAAGGCAGATCAAGCGTCTGCGGATTTCGTAGCACTTAACGACGAATTACAAGATCTACAGAATCAGTGGCGTAAAGTTGGGAGAGTACCTTTGGATCGAAACCAGCATACATGGGATCAGTTTTATGCTGCACTGGATCAATTTAGTGAATTACGGTACAAACACGACGCCTCTTACAGAAACTCGGTTGAAAAAGCCCTCCAAAAGAAGCAAAAGCTCATTAAAGAGGCAGAATCTCTACTAGATATGGAAGATTTAGCCGAGGCTGCCAGAAGAGTAAATAAACTACATAAGCTTTGGAAAAAAACAGGCAATCTTCCCCAAAAAGAGGAAAATGAGCTTTGGGACACGTTTAAGGCAGCTACGGATGCTTTTAATGATAAGAAGTCGGAAAATCTAGAAGAGTTACGAGCCATTGAGCAAAAAAATTATGAGCTCAAACTCGCCTTAATTCAACAAGCAATTTCAATTAAGGAAGCAGATAATAGCGAAAATGGTCATCAGAAGATGCAAGACCTGATGGCCGAATGGAAGAAGATAGGTCCAGTTCCAAGAAAAAAATCGTCCAAGATTTGGAAGCAATTCAAAGAAGTAATGGATGAATTTTATAATCAGAGAAGGGAGCACTTCAAGGATGTGCGCAAGGAACACAAGGAAAATCTTAAGAAAAAGAATGAGATTATAGAGCAACTTAATGCACTGGCCGATCATGATGATCCCGCAATAGCCGTTCAAGAAGCAAAAAAGTTACAAGACACATTTAAAGAAATTGGGCATGTCCCAATAAAACTTAAGAACAAAGTTTGGAAAGATTATCGAGAAGTATGTGATAAAATCTACGGCAATTATCGTTCTTCGGGAACCGATTTGGGCATGGAAAGAAAGCTTGCCTCTGAGGGGCTAGATCCATCAACCCGTAAGGAAGTAATTACGTCTCAGAAGAAACTGGATGCTGCGATGAAGACGATTACTGCACTCGAAGCTGAAATCATTCAGTTTCAGGAAGCTAAGACCTATTTTAAACCCACAAACAAAGGGAATGCTTTACTGGATGATTTGGATAACAAAATTGCCACAGCAAAAAACAAGTTAGATCAAAAACATGCGGAGGCCTACGAGTTAAAGAAATCAATTGATTTGCTGAAAAATAAGGGTTCGGAATAATCTAGAGCATTTATTATTATTTACGAATTTGATTTTATAGGATATTTAGATTGCGACTTTAAATATCCTAATTAATTCTTACGTGAGATTAATGGTTACAATAAAATTTTGGGGAGTTCGAGGTTCTACGCCATGTGCCAATGCGGAAAATATGCGCTTTGGCGGAAACACTTCTTGTGTACAAATATCGGCGACTCATCTAGATGAACTTCTTGTGTTAGATTGTGGTACTGGAATTAGAAATTTGGGTAACAACATTATGGATCGTAAAGAGGCGTTACATGGGAATATATTTTTAACCCACCCACATTGGGATCATCTTCAGGGATTCGCTTTTTTTAAGCCGTTTTATCATCCTGATGGAAATTTCAATATACATTTGACAGCTCAGCCTGGATTAAGCTGTAATGAAATTTTACAAGGGCATTTTTCAAACATTTTTTTCCCTATATCAATAGATATGCTATCAGCTAAAATGAATTGTACAAGTATTGAGGAAGGCGTGTATGAATTTGGTGATTACATGGTTGAAATGATGTGGGGTAAGCATACCATACCAACGGGAATGTTTAAGGTGGTCATTGAGGATAAGGTCATTATATATGCACCAGACAACGAATTGCCTCACGATGATTCGGTAGAATCGCGAGTATTTATTGAAAAATTTAAAGCGTTTATCCAAGGTGCGGATGTGCTCATACATGATGCTCAATATAATCTAGAAGAATATGAGCAACGCACGGGTTGGGGACATACCAATTGGGAAAAGCTTCTTGAGATCACAAGCGATTCTCAGATTAAACAGCTATATTTAACGCACCATGACCCCGATAACTCCGATGCTCAATTAGAAGAACGATGTGATCAGATACAAGCGGAATACGGGAGTGCTTACGAGTTAGTAACTTTGGCACGGGATGAAATGGTCATTGAGTTGACCTAGAATAGTCTTTTGAAGCTACGGTTCTGGTCTAAGGTTTAGTGTTACCTCAGTATTAATTTAGCTATGCTACTGAATACTTGTTTGTATTTTTATGTATTTTTTGGTTCTATAATTTTTTGATTAATAACCTCTACTTCTTGAAATTTTCTCTGCTACTACTGAGTCTTGTATTCAGTACGCAAATAGCTTTTTCTCAAGCATCTTTTGAACGTCTTGAGACCGATGCAGGTGTTTTTGGGTTATCCATTACTAACTTTGGAACGCTTGGCAAACCAGACGTACGTACAAATCCTGAAGGTGGGTTTAGTATGCGTTATCCGACTAATACAGGTACGGAGCATTTATTTGAGGCTGGAATATGGATTGGGGCTCTTTATAACCAATCCCAATTACGGGTTTCTACGGCATCGGTTACTACTTCCGGTGGGTATGCACGAGGTGGAGCGGGGTTTGAATTCACGGCAGACGCCCCACTAACTCAGCGAAGCACGAACCCCAATGATGAGTATTTCTCACCATTTTCGGTTGGAGAGCAAGATATAATAGCCCAATTTTCAGATAAACGAAGGGACATCAACGGCACTCCTATTAGCGGACATGATACCCCTTTATACGCCGATGTTATCTTGGAGAGTTACAGCTGGAGTTTCCCTTTTACGGAGAATTTCACCATTCTTCGTTACGACATTACTAATAACAGCGACAAATACGCTGCGCCTGCAACATGGGATAGTGTGTTCATTGGAATGTATGCCGATTTGGTGGTAAGAAATGTGAATTCAGCCACCGAGACTGGAGGCGCCTTTTTTAATAAAAACGGAATTGGTTATTTAGATTCATTGTATACCGCTTATGTGTTTGATGCCGGTTCTCCTGATAATCCCTCTATCAATACCTATGGAGCCATGTCCATTATTGGTGCCGATTACCGTGGGCAGTATTTCCACCCATCCAATGCCGATTACCTAACAGAAAATGGATATCGGGCTCCTTTTATAACGCCTAGTTATTGGTTGTTTAGTTCAGGTACTGGGCTTTATGTTCGTCCTTCCAATGATCAACAACGTTACGAACGAATGGCAGTGCCGTTCCCTATGGATTCCGTGATTTTAGGCGAAACCGTTCGAGAGCAATTACGGACCGATGGTCAAACAGGGAATGGGAATTATATTTCAATGTTATCGATGGGCCCATTTAATCAAGTTGAGCCGGGTGAAACTATTTCTGTGTACTATGCATTTTCTGCTGCTTTAAAACCCGATGAGTTTCAAGGGATTTCTGGTAAAGAGATCGACGATGAGGAATCAAGAGTGGAGCTTACCAAAACAGTGAATGCTATTAACAAAGTATTCCAAGGTGAGGATAAGAACAATAATGGAGTGTTGGATGCTGGCGAGGACACCGATGGAAATGGGGCGTTAACTCGTTACTTGTTTCCTACTCCTCCAGATAACCCAAGAGTGAGAGCACAGCTAGAAGCGGGTAAAGTCACTTTGTATTGGGATAAAACTGCGGAGCGGTCTCGTGACCGAGTTTCTGGCGAGCAAGACTTTGAGGGGTATCGAATTTATCGATCAGAACTAGGAGAAGATATTAATCCGCAGCCACGTCTTATTCGGGAGTTTGATAATCCAGCCAATGCGGTGGGGTTCAATACTGGTTTTAATGAAGTAGAATTAGCCCAACCCGTACGTTTCGAGGGAGATACTACTACCTATCACTATGCGTATGAGTTGAATAATCTATTAAGTGGTTGGCAATATCAATTGTCGGTCACTGCCTTCGACAAAGGAAGTGACGAATTTGGGATAGAAGGATTGGAAAGTAGCGCCAATGTGAACGCGATTCGTGTGTTTCCAGGAACTCCAGCAAATACTCAGTTTGGGAGTGAGGATGCAAAGTTTCAAGTTGGGGTATATCCCAATCCATACCGACTTAATGCAGCATGGGATGGTCTCGCTGAAGGAGACCGTAAGCTCTATTTTTATAATTTACCTGCTAAGTCAGAAGTACGAATTTACACCATTTCGGGTGATATCATCGCAGAGTTTGAGCACGAT
>NTKP01000037.1 GCA_002457365.1 Rhodothermaeota bacterium MED-G12 | reverse complement strand
CGATAAGATCTTAGGTTGAAATAGTTGGCTTTTGGGGTTCGTTACTATGCAGGTGTGAAGGGAATGGAGCCACATTGGATCCACTTTAACGTCATTATTTAAAAAAATTACATAATCATTCTTGCAATGCTTAACAGCACGGTTATTTCCTCCTGCAAAAAAATAATTTTTCTTTAACTCCAGTATGGAAATATCAGGGAAATGTTGTTTAACCCATGCAAGGCTTTCATCTGTTGATCCATTGTCTGCTAGAATAATTTCCATGGATGGATAGTTTGTTTCATGCACACTTTGTAGGCATTCTTGTAGGTGAGTTAATCCATTCCAATTCAGTATGACAACGCTAAATGAGGTCAAGTATTTCGGTCGTTTTGTTAAAAAACTTGTACTTTGGAATTAGTCTGTTAGGTATGCCTAACGCCGCTGTAATTTACAGTACATGATACTAATTTATTATGAAAATAGGCTTAATTTCAGATACACACAGTTATTTCGATCCTCAGTTACGTTCATACTTTTCGGATTGTGACGAAATTTGGCATGCAGGAGACTTTGGTACATTAAAAGTAGCGGAACAGCTTGAAAAAATTGCCCCTTTACGAGGAGTCTATGGTAATATTGATGGACAAGACATACGGCAAGAATATCCCCTCCATCTGCGGTTTAAATGTGAGGGAATAGATGTCTGGATGACGCATATTGGCGGTATTCCGGGGAGATATTGTCTGCCAATTCGAAAAGAAATTATGCAAAACCCTCCTGAATTATTTATTTGTGGCCATTCTCATATTTTGAAAATTGTTAGGGACAAAGAATGTAAGAACATGCTTTACATGAACCCTGGAGCAGCCGGCAAGCAAGGGTTTCAGCAATACAGAACGGTTGTAACGTTTAAAATTAACCAAGGAAAGTTATCCGATGCACAAGTGGTTCATCTGGGTGAATTGGGAAAAAAACAACCTTTTTAATCGATGTAGGTTACATTAACCCGAGGTTTATTCACCCAGGTTATATGAAATCAAAGTACATTACATGAGCTTGTAGTACATTAACCTAAAAGTACATTCTTAAATTTATGGGGAGATGGTTTAAATGAAGTGCATAGGAGCTTGGTTGACCGCAGCTAGGTCGTGTTTAAAAGTTTTTGGACGTTAAATGCGGATTGTAAGACCAGTGGAATACCTCCTCCAGGATGTACTGAGCCTCCGGTTAAAAAGAGGCCATCGATTGTTTTGGAACGGTTTCTAGGTCGCAGAAATGCAGATAAAAGACCATTAGAGGAGGTGCCATAGATACTGCCTTTATTCGATCGATAGCGGTCGTAAAAATGAAATGGAGATCGTATTTCTTGATATTGAATGTGTTCTGATAGTCCGGTTAACCCTCGTTCTTCAAGTTCGGAGATGATTTTTTGTGCATAATCAGGTGTTTTAGGGTCTTCAGCCAACTTGTTGAGGTAAGGTGCATTAACTAGAATAAATAGATTTGAACCACCATTTGGAGCGTCTTCAGCTTCGGAGAAGGAGGTATTTGCAACATAAATAGTGGGATCATCTGGCAGCTGCTTCTTGTTGAAAATGTCATGGAATTCCTGTTTATAGTCTGCGCTGAAAAATATGTTGTGATGTTTTAGCTGGTCGTAGGTATGATTAAGTCCTAGTAACAACACAAAACCTGAACATGAAGGCTCAGAATAGCGGGTTTGTAGTTGTTGAATTGTTGGGCGTACACTGCTAGGTAGGAGGTGTTGGTAGGTTTCATAGGCGTCACTGTTCGAGACTACCTTATTACAATAAAATCTAGATACGGGTAGCTGCTCTGACTTCACAGAAGGGGTGTTAGGTGTCAGGTTTTTAGTGTTTATATATTCAATCCCCTGAATTTTCTTTCTAGTACTACTTGTGTCAACTAAGATTCTGCGAACATCACAATGGGTATATAACTGGACACCTAACTTATTTGCGAGTTTCTCTAATTGTTTCACTAGGGTATACATGCCCCCTTGTATGTAATACCCTCCAATATTAAGCTCGACATGAGGAATTACATTAAGGGTTCCAGGTGCTGAGTAGGGGGAAGAGCCGTTATAAGTTGTGAATCGTTTAAAGAACTGACGTAAATAGGGCGAGTTAAAACGCTCGTCAATCACATCGCTCACGCTTTTGAAAGCATCAATACTAAAGAAAGAAGACAGCTTGAGACCTTTTAAATCGGAAAGGCTGCTCAGTGTATTGAACAAAAATGCATCGGCTGTCTTATCGTAGAGACGCCGTATGTAGTCCAAAAAGTCCATATAAGCTTGACGATCTTCTGGAGCAATACGATCTATTTCTTTGGCTGTCTGATTGATATCCTCATAACAATCGAAGTGTTGGCCATCGGCATAGTTGTATCGGCAAATTGGATGAACTTCTTTAAGTATGAGCCATTCATCTAATGACTCCCCGCAAGCTCTAAAGAAGGTCTCTAACAAAAAAGGCATGGTCAGTAGGCTAGGCCCCGTATCAAAACGGTAGCCCTGAATACGTTGCTCATCCATCTTCCCACCCAATTGAGCATTTTTTTCAAACAAACTAACCTTATAGCCATCGGAAGCAAGTAAACATGCGCTCATTAGACCACCTATACCACCACCAACAATACCAACGGTGTTTGAGTCGGGCAGAGGTACATCCTTATCAGGAGTTTGATGCATAGCTTTGTATAAGAGTAATATTTACAGGTTGTCGAGTACGAAAAATCTTATTATTAGCTTGAAATCACATCAGGCAGCATATGTACTCACAAGATATTGAATCTATAATAGCAGAATATAATTCCGATTATACGGATTTCTTAGAGGCCTTTCGCGATGGTTCAATAGAAGAACTAATTCTTTCAAAGTCGTTTCCCAGTAGCTTACCAAAACAGTTTTTGATTGATCAATTGATCAGCCATAAAAAAGTTCAACAGAAAATCCCCTGCTTCTCATCAGTCAAGGGTCTAGTTTATCCACCACCCATTCATGTTGAGCAGAGTTCTTCTGAGTGGACGGCAAGCTTTAAAGCAAAATTAGTAGAGACTGAAATCATCATTGACGGAACGGGTGGAATGGGAGTTGATAGTTATTTTTTCGCAAAAAGAGGAATGAAGCTTTGGTATATAGAATCCAATGAACATTTGTGTAGGATTACCCAGAACAATTTTACCATCTTGGGGATAGATGCTGAGGTTGTGCATGGTAGGCTGGAAGATTTCTTGGGATCGCCTGAGTTTGAAGTTCTATGTGCTTCCTCGTCTTCGCTAACGCTATTTATAGATCCATCTAGACGGGTGCAAGGAAATAAGGTAGCTGGATTAGCGGATTCTGAACCTAACTTATTTAGGTTGTGGGACCGAATTGCTATAAGCGTTGATCAGCTCATAGTAAAGGCTTCGCCTATGGCACATATCGAGGAAGTCCTAGCTATAGAATATCCTATTGATAGTGTACATGCCGTATCTGTGAATAATGAGCTAAAAGAACTACTCTACCATTATCGGTTTAATCCAGATAAACAGAAATCTGATAATGAGGGGCAAATATGGTATAAATCGGTTGATATTAGGAAGAATGAAAGAGTGGAACAAGGCCAGCAAAGCTTTGCTATTCTAGCCGAAACACAGGGACTAGCTCCGGTCAGTGTACCATTCATTCAGAGTGATTTTTTGCCTAGTATCAGAACCAGTACTAATTCTACTTCTAACAATGTAAAAGAAAAGGGGGGGGCTGATGGCTTGAACTCCTATTTGTATGACCCTATAGTTGGGGCAAAAAAACTAGCATGTATGGATCATCTTGCATTAGAATATGGGTTATTGAAATTAAATAGCCATACCCACCTATATTTCTCGAAAAGCTTGATTGAGCATTTCCCTGGACGCATTTTTGAAATTCTGGATGGATTTTCTCCTTCTCATAAATTTTTAAAAAAGTGGATTAAAGCAAACGTATCTAAGCATATCAACATATGGACGTTGAATTATCCACTCTCAAGCCAAGCTATTAAGAAAAAATACGGTATTCAGGACGGGGGAGAGTTAACCCTCATTTTTACCCGAATTTCTCCCGATCATCATTGGGTATTTGTTGTAAAAAGAGTGAACTACCTAGGCTAAAATACGCGATAGTCTTAAAAATTAATCACTAAACCGATAGAAGGTAATACATTCACCGAGGTATTCGTGTTAACTTGAATTAAGCGTTCTGGAATCACTAATTCTCCGGTTTCATCACGATCTAAACCATAGCTGGGTTCCTCAGGATTTGCATTACCCAAGATGTTTTGCACTTCAAAAAAGACATCCAAACTCCACGCTGCGTAACTCCATTTTTTATCGACCCGTATATCTACTTGATTATATGCATTTAGTCTGTTCTCTCCTACAGAGCTGTAATCTTTAATGATGGCAGGATAAAATTCTAAGGTTTGTTCCAAATTGGTGGGAATAAAAGGAGCCCTACCTAAATACCGGTATCGAGAGCTTATTTCCCAATTGTTTCGGAGTTTATATCCTGCTAAAGCAGAGATAAGGAAACGATTGTCCCACAGAGAGGGTCGGTACACTAAATCACTCCCGCTAAATTCACTCTTGAACCAGGTAAAGGATGCAATTCCATACCATTTACCAGTAAATTTTTGCTGAAATAATAATTCCAATCCTTGTGTTTTTCCCAATCCATTACTTTGAATTAATTCACTTCCAAACACTTCAAATCCTCCCCCCTTATTGGCTAATGATACCTCATCGACCACAGAGACAGGATAATTGGAATATTTCTTATAAAAGGCTTCTAATGAGATTCGAGAGGATTCATCGATGACATATTCAAAACCACCAACAAAGTGCTCACTTCTAATGTATTTAGCGTCTCTATTTGCCCAAAAACCCCTGTTATCTTCAAATCCCAGTATAGTATATGGGGGTATTTTGTAATAGACCCCCCATGACTGATTCCACTTCCATTGTCCGCCAGCATCGAGCTGATAAGAATACGATACTCGTGGACTAATTTGCCCAAATAAACCCACGCCATCTCTTATGAAATCATTATCGTCGACTCTTAATCCAACTGAAAATTGTAATCTATCTCGTAACCCTTTTGCGGATGCCTGAAGGTGAGCACCGTATCGAATGAAGCTTACATCAGTGACGAAATTTCTGTCGTTAACTACATCCTGCGTGGTGTTATCGTAGGTAACTTGCTGTACAGAGTATCCAAATGCATAGGTCCATGGGCCTGAAAAAAGCTTGATTTGATGCCTTAACTTACGTTCAAGTTCATTGGCATCGTTTTGAAAATACAGGCCTTGTTCATTGACGTTATCAGTAAATCGGGAAAACTTGTTATAAAGACTATTTTGGCTCACAATAACATCCATTAGTCCATTATTGTCCGGAAATCTATGACGCCACCGAATTCCAAGGGTGTTACTTTGTTGTTCAAGCACAGGAACCTGATCCTGAATAGCTTTTTGTTCGGCGTCAAAATTATTCAGTTCATTTACTGAAGAATTGTCAATGGAACCCACTCCCGTAAAAAGCAATTCATTGTTTGCATTTATTTGATGAGTTACTTTGTATTGATAGTCCCAGTAATCGGGTAAAAAAGGGAGGCCAATAGCCTGGAAAAGAAGCTGGAGGTAGGAGCGTCGTACACTTACGATGTAACTGGTTTGTGCTTCGGATTGATCTGCCTTAAATAGTGGTCCTTCAAATGTTAAGGCAGACTCAGAGGAGCCTAGGCGGAAATTTCCGACAAACTCTCGTGTATTCCCATTTCGTTGATCGAATTCCAATACCCCACTTAGAACGTTATCGTAGGATGCAGCAAATGAACTTGCACTTAGAGTGACCCCTTCAAAGAATGATACATTTAGTAAACCAACGGGGCCGCCAGCGCTACCTTGAGTCGAAAAATGATTGATGGTGGGAATTTCAATCCCATCTAGGTAGTACACATTTTCATTGGGGGCCCCACCTCGAATAATTACATCATTTCTAAATCCAGCAACCGAGCCTGATACACCTGGAAATGATTGTATTACTTTAGCTATATCATTATTTCCACCTGGATAAGAAGCAATTTCTTGTTGGTTTAAATTCTGAATGGAGAGGGGGGTTGTTTCAAGCTTAGTGAATGGATTCACACTAACAACTACTTCATCCAATCCAATTTCAGCTTGTTCCAATTGCACGTCGATATCTATGTTCCCCTCGGAGCGAATTACCACATTGTAGATGATTTGCGAACGATAGCCTATGAAGCTAACTCGTATGTTATAGGTGTTCGGGGGAATATTGGAGAGTACATATTCACCATCGAAATTGGTGGCCGCGCCTAAGTCAGTATCAACCAGGAAGACGGTGGCGCCAAAAAGGGGTTCGCCTGTTTTTTGATCGGTGATAGAGCCCCTTAATTCGCCATTTTGTGCGGCTAAGTCCAAAGAATAAGCTGCCATAATTAGAATGACAAGAAGCCCTGTAATCATAGATTTAAAATAGAAAAAACTAACATAAGGCAATCCATAATCGAGTCTATTAATGCAACGAAAGATGGGCAAACACATTTTCATAAACGAAGTGTTTATAGTTTTAAGGTCAAAGCGGCAACCGTTTCTATGTGATAGGTTTGAGGGAACATATCAACTGGCTGAATAGCGTCAATGCTGTACGCTTCAGAAAGTAATGCTAAGTCCCGCGCTAAGGTAGAACTGTCACAGCTAACGTAGATTATTTTTGGTGCTTTTAAATCTAATAGCTGAGTAATGACGTCTGGATGCATACCTGCTCTTGGTGGGTCAGTAATTAATACATTAGGATGACCATATTGCTGTATCAAGGTTTCATTGAAGGTGTCTTTCATGTCCCCTTTGACAAAAAAAGCATGTTCAACCCCATTTTTTGAAGCATTGATTCGGGCATTTTCAATGGCTTCGTCCACCAATTCTATGCCTACCACCTTCGATGCCTGTTTGCTGAGGTACAGACTCAGTGTTCCAACTCCACAATATAAATCATAGACCACATCGGCCGGTTGTATGTCCGCAAAATCTGCCACCACAGAGTATAAGGCTTCTGCCTGAGCAGTATTAGTTTGGAAAAAAGCTTTTGGGTCAATGGTGAAACGGTAAGGACCAATATGGTCTTCTATGTGACCAGAGCCATGCAAGACAAACTGATAACGCCCTGTTGCCGTTGGGTTTGGTTGGTCATTGATACTGATTATAAAGGTGGTTATGGAGGGAAATTGCTCCATCATTTTAGCATATAGATCCTCGATAATACCTTGATCTTCATAATAACAGACCAGATTAACCATTAGATCACTGGTATGATACGATGTACGAATAACCAAATGCCGAAAGAATCCAGTCTTCTCAAAGGTATCAAAAGCCTCAATATTGTGCTTTAAGGCATAATTTCGAACGAAATCTAAGAGTCTAAAAGATATTGGATCCTGTAAATGACACTCATGTAGATTTAAAATTTTATCAAACCGACCTGGGGCATGTAATCCAGCTGCAAATCCACTATCATCGACAAATTCTTCCCGATGAATTTCATCATCGCTTAGCCATCTCCGAGGGCTGAAGCTATATTCCATTTTGTTTCGATAATAAAAAGGCTGTTCACATGGAAGGGTATCATTCACTAGGGTATCGCATTTACCAATTCTACGAATATGATCTTCTACTTGCTGGCGCTTATACGCTAATTGTTTCTCGTATGGTACCTGTTGCCAACTACATCCACCACATACTCCTGCATGTTGACATTTTGGTGTAATTCTGTCCTCAGAGGCTTCTATAATCTCAAGTAACTTGGCCTCTAGAAAGCTTTTCTTTTTCTTGATGATGCGTGCCTTCACAACATCTCCAGGGACCGCGCCTTTTACAAAAACAGCTCGTTCCTCATAACGACCTACACCTTTACCTTTAAATGCAGTGCCATGAATGGGGAGCTCAATTAGTTGACCTTTTTTCATTAATAGAGCTTTTCGTCGTCATAGTAGGCATCAAATTCTATTTGAGCGGCAATCCTAGGGTCATGATTCTCTTCAATGGTGGTAAGCGCAGTCTCTAGTTGTCGAAGAGCTATATTCGTTAACATCTGCAAAAACTTAACAGCAATTTGAGGATGACGATCCATTAATACTTCAAAATCTGGCTTAAAGAATCCCAATAAGGTACAGTCCGTTTTACATAGTGCGGATGTTTTACGCTTTAGATTATACCCAATGGATAAAGCTCCAAAACTATCGGGGGAGCTTAATAAGAAAGCATTTGAATGATCCTGTATTTCTTGCTCAACTTCCTGACTCGACATCACTGTTAGTTCAACCGATCCGTCTTCGATGAAATACATTCCAGTTCCTGGATCATTTCGATAAAAAATGTATTCCCCAGACTTGTACGTTCGACGATGGCATAGTTGTAAAAACTCATATCGTTCCAGTGTACTGAGATTTTGTAAAAATCGAGATTGAAGAACTATTTTGGATTGTTGTTTTATACGCTTGTATGTACTCATAATGTAAACCTTAAAAAGAGTGACCTATTCCAAAACTAAAATACAATTTCTTGTCATTAAACCATCCCAAATTCACATCATGAGCTCTGAGGGTGAAATCGAGGCGAATAACCACATAATCCCAGTCGATGCGAATTCCGGATCCTGTGCCAAGTGCAATTTGTTTATAAAAGTTCGAAAGCAAAAATCGGCCTTGCTCTAATTGATCTTTGTTATCCTGAGATCGAAAATCGTTTCGAGGACCATACCAAATATTACCAGCATCGGCATATAAGGCCCCGTACCAATCAGCGCCTAATAGGTTTTGAATTAGAACCTGTCTACTTTCAGCAAATGCCGCAAGTTTAATTTCCCCACCGTTGATGGTTACTTGATCGGAACTGATAGTTCCTGGACCTAACTGGAAGGGAGCCCAACCTCTTATATCATTGCTTCCGCCGGCGAAAAAGCGACGGTTTAGGGGAATAGAAGTGTTATTTCCGAAAGGATGCGCAATTCCACCAAATAGGCGGTACGATAAAATAGTACCAGAAGCTAGTGGAATGTATTGACGAAGGTCCATAGTGAATTTTACAAACTGAGAATATAACAGTTGGTTATCACTTAGCTTGAATAGGGTAGGTAATTCACCTTCAAGAGCGCCTGGGGTGACTAAAAACCGATCGACTAAATAGGGCAGATTTCCACCTGCTGATAGAGAAAACTCTCTGAAATAACCGTTGTTTCTTTTAATCAGACTGGTGGTGTAATCCCTGAAACTATATCGAATAATAGAGGAGATTTGGGGTTCAAAATCTTGAAGGATACGAATGTATTCTAGGCTATTTTGTTCAAACTCATCAATTAGATTATTTTTAAACTCGGTTGATGGATTCGTATCGATAATATCTAATTCAAATAGATCAAGGGTGGAGAGTCTGGAATTAGAATGGGGCACTTCTAGCCGATAATTGAATTGTAAGTCGGAATTTATGTCAAAATAAAGTTGGTCGGAACGGCTATATGAAAGTGAATAGGTTGATCGAGCACTTACAAAATTAGGCACATCATTTAAGCTTCTAAAAGGACGTGCTAATCTAGGTAGGGTGTATTCTCCCCTCAATTCGTAGCTACGAAACAGCGAGGATTGAACCTGATCTTCAGGAGTGATTTGCTGTATGGTTTCTTCACTCACAAATTCAAAACTCGAGTTCACACTTATATTAAGCCGTTCCGCAAGGCCGTTTACATTTATATTACTGTAATCAATACCTATACCGGTCCCGAATCCGTACCTCTTCATCCCGAAAAGTTCTGTGGTAATGCGGTGTGTAGTAATACTTTCAAGCTCGATGTACACCGGAATAATTTCGGCGCTAAAATCGGGATTAATCCCAAACTCGGATAATCCAAACCGTTTTATGGTGATCATACCCAGGTTTTGTAATTCCCTGATACTCTGTAAATAATCTGTTTCCGAATACAATCCTCCTGGTTTAATTGCAATTTGATCAAGAATAACCTGATTTTTTGTGGGTAGGTTTATCGTCTTTGTGAGATTGATAGACGCGGGTAGGTTTTGTTTGGATACAAGGGTTGTATCCTCCAATGTGGAGGTAGAGGTAGGTGTGAGCACCATTTTGTCAGCACTGTAACGTAAACTGCTTACTTCAGGGATTGGATTTTGAGCGTTTTTATAGACAATATTGACATCACCAAATCTATATGAAGGTCCTGCAGCTACATAAAAAAGTGCTTTAAGACCATGATTTTGTTCACCAGGTTGAATAAAAGCAATAACCGAGTCACGACTGGCTGATGCAAATCCATTGTTTTTTAAAAAAGACAAAATGCGCTCTTGTTCCTGTCTAAGTTCAGTCGCATTGTAGGCTTCAAATAATTGAAAAGTTGAGTCATTAATGGCTGTCTTGGTAAGTGGACTTCGAGAGTAAAAGCGCGTTTTTGTCTCTTTGGATAGGTTGGGCGGAAATCCAGTGTACCCTACGGACTCAATAAAATATTGAGGACCCTCTTGAATGATGTACGATACTTCAACTTTATTTTCTCGTAAGTCTACAATGGTGGTATCTACTTGAACATCACGGTAACCAAGTGATTCGTAATACAGGCGAATTCTTTCTAAGTCATTCCCCACCACAGTTCGGTCGAGAAGGGAGGGGTCTTCTCCTATGCGTCCATCACTTAGAGTATGAATATACAACCATGGCGTGAAGCGTGGTATGGCGAGAAACTCTCGGTTTGTCCGGGTTTTAATGAGTCCCTCTAGAACTCTATCCTTAATGGTGGAATTGCCACTAAAGCGAACTTTTCTGATTAGGTTGGTAGTGTTTGAGTTAAGCTCAATATTTTCTGCTGTTTGTATTGAATTTTGGGCATAGATGTGTGTGCTACCAAGGCTGGCAACCAAGCAAAAAATTAAAAAAATACACTTAGTGCTCAAATTAGTGCTCAAAAGCGGAAAATATATGCAATCAAAAAAAGGTTAAACAGTACTTGAAAGGTAAAAAAAATAAGCTAGTTAAACCGCCTTTCGACAACACTTTCATAGAAAAATAAAGCTTGTACGATTTGTCAGTGGCTAATTTTTTCAGAGGGTGCTTTCCAGAGTGTATACAATTGTAGAGAACGATTAATAGATGGAGTGAGTACGGAGATGTCGCATGCAAATAAGAATGGAAGAATGACCAGAGAAATTGAATAATGTGCAGATAGGTTACAAGCGCCATCTCAAAAGATAGCGCTTGAATTACGCCAGTTACACATCATCGTAGTCAAATCCTTCGTCTTCTTCGTTGTGAAAGAAATCTTCTTTTCTAATGTAATCTGGCCAAATATCTTCTATGCCCTCATAGATGATCTCTTCGCCTTCATCGATTTCCTCGAGTTCTTCCAAGTTTACAATAACTTGGTTAGGTAAGCCATTTCTCTCTGCCCATTCTATAAGCTCTTCTCGACTTGCTGGAAAGGGTGCCTCGTCTAGAGCGGCGGCTAATTCAACGGTCCAAATCATAATTTTTTACGTACGTTAAGATTGATAATATATTAAATGAGAGAGTAGCTAAAAATTCAAGTCTTTCCCAGAATTTTTTTTATACTCAATTCGTGCCGAAAATATTGCTATCTTAGCAAAAATACATCATCGAATTAACGAATCTACATTTTTATGTTTAATTCATTAGGACCAACCGAAATTATTATCATTGCACTGTTCATATTAGTGTTCTTTGGAGCGAAGAGAATTCCAGAGTTAGCTAAAGGATTAGGGCAAGGGATACAAGAGTTTAGAAAAGCCTCTCGAGATATTAAAAAGGAAATTGAAGAAACTTCCCGCGATATTGAAGAGACGGTAAAAAACGAAGAAAAAGAATCTGCGAAATAAGAAGGCGTTATTTTGTCTAAACAAACGATACGATCCGTTCAAAAACGCATCGCCAATGGAGAACTTCGGCTACGAGATTTGGTAGCAGAACACCTATCGACCATTGAAAAAAATAACACAGAGATTAATGCGGTTACCCACCTTGACATAGAAGGTGCATTAGAGAGGGCAGACCGTATAGAAGCTAAAATTAAGGATGGCACTGCAGGACCTTTAGCAGGGGCTGTAGTTGGAATAAAGGAAGCTATTTGCGAAGCTGGGAAACCCGCTACCTGTGCTTCGAATATGCTCCGTGATTTCAAGAGTGTGTATAATGCTACTGTCATTGATCGAATGCACAAGGACGATGCACTGTTTTTGGCAAGGCTCAATATGGATGAGTTTGCTATGGGTTCTACCAATGAATATTCCATACACGGGCTTGCAAGAAACCCTCATAATACGGATTATGTAACAGGTGGTTCATCCGGCGGTAGCGCGGCAGCAGTAGCGGCACATTTTGTACAAGCTAGCCTTGGTTCAGATACAGGCGGATCTATACGTCAACCTGCAGCGTATTGTGGTGTTGTAGGACTTAAACCTTCCTACGGTAGAGTTTCAAGATATGGTTTGATTGCCTATGCCTCTTCATTTGACTCTATCGGACCATTAACTAATTCAGTTGAAGATGCTGCATTACTATTAGGCAGCATTGCCGGTCATGATAAAAATGATATGACCTCGGTTGCTGCGCCCGTTTCTGATTACATGGATGCAGTCGATAAACCAACTCAAAACCTCCGTATAGGTATACCTGAGGAATACTTTGGAGAAGGTTTAGATACTGAAATCCATCAAGAAATAATGAAGATGATGAGTCAGTTAGAGGCAGAAGGTGCTACATTGGTTCCCATTAAACTTCCTCATAGTGAATACGCAATTTCCACTTACTATATATTGGCTACTGCTGAGGCTTCTAGTAATCTCGCTCGTTATGATGGTGTGCGATATGGTCACAGAGCCTCTGTAGAAGAAATAAAAAAGCTTGAGAGTAAAGATACTGCTTTGAATAAGATGTATAAACTAAGTCGGACTGAAGGCTTTGGCATGGAAGTAAAACGTCGCATCATGCTCGGTACCTATGTTCTGAGTTCTGGGTATTATGATGCTTATTATGCTAAGGCACAGAAAGTGCGACGATTAATCCAGCAAGATTTCCTAGAAGCGTTTGAACAGGTTCATATCATTGTTAGTCCAACTGCACCTACAACCGCATTTCCTGTTGGAAGTAAATTAGATGATCCTGTGCAAATGTATCTCAACGATATATATACTATTTCGGCTAATTTAGCGGGTATTGGTGGGATTAATGTGCCGATTGGATTTCATTCTAATGGTTTGCCTATGGGAATACAATTTATGGCACCTGCATGCAAAGAAGAAAGGTTGATTGCCTCAGCTAGATTAATAGAGCGCCTTCAGGCGTAGGATAATTTACATGAATCAAGCCTATATAGAGCTTCAGCTTCAGTTGCACAATACAGACCCCTCATTCATTATCGCTGAGCTTAACGAATGGGGATTTTCAGGTTTCGATGAAACGGAAGACCTACTGAAGGCATACATTGAACAGTCTATTTGGTCTAATGTGCAAACAGAGCTAAAGAGATTTTTGGCGAGTCTACCGGAGTTAACTATAGTCGCTGAGCAAATCATACAGCAAAAGAATTGGAATGAGGAATGGGAAAAGAGTATTCAGCCCCAGGTAATTGGACCCTTTTATGTGTATCCTAGTTGGAATAAAAAAGTAATTCCCACCGCGTCCATTCCGCTCATGATTGATCCTAAAATGGCTTTTGGAACGGGCACCCATGAAACAACTAGGCTATTGCTATCTTGGTTACCATCAGTCGTAAAAAAAATGGACACGGTTTTAGATGCTGGTACCGGAACAGGTATTTTAGGAATAGCAGCCAGTAAGCTTGGTGCGAGTTCTATAGAGGGTTTTGATAGTGATCCTTGGAGTGTAGAAAATGTAGCCGAAAATATTGAGAAAAATGAGGTAGTTAACTTCAAGGCTCATTTTGGAAGTATGGAACAAATTAATCCAGCTCAAAAATTTGATGTTATCCTAGCTAATATTAATACCGTTGCCCTTAGTGAACTAGTTCCTGTATTTAAAAAATATCTAAAGCAAGATGGTTCATTACTACTATCTGGCTTGCTTAGCATTGACATAGATTTGTTCACGGATCAGGTCATTCGAGACGAGTTCACTATACGTAAGAAAAATGAGTTAGGAGAGTGGTCTGCACTTTGGTTAAAGCCCGTTGTTTACTAAATTCAGTAGCATTTTGATCAAGTTAGTTCAAGCTTTCTCCAACCATAAAAGCTTTTCTTTAATCCGATAACTATTGTATACAGCATCAATTGATATAGGCACAAATTCTGTTTTGCTGCTCATTGTCGAGCAAACAGAACTAGGATTGCAGGTACATGAAGAAGTGCAGCGTTTGCCTAGATTGGGTGCTATGGTAGATTCTAATGGAATTCTCGCTAGGCAGAGTATAGATAGGGTTCTTGAGGTATTAACGGAGTATGCCGAGATTATCCAAACCTATGGTGATGGAGTACTCAAAAAAACAAGGGTCACGGCAACAAGTGCTGTTCGAGATGCAGCCAATAAAAACGAATTTTTGTCACTTGTCAAGGAGATTGTTGGCTTTGAAATTCAGATACTAAGTGGGGAAGAAGAAGCAAAATACACCTATTTAGGAGCGATCAGTCAAACAAAGGTAGAATCCAATTCCATATTAGTAGTAGATATTGGTGGGGGTAGTACCGAATTAGCTATGGGCGACTCATCTCAATGGTTACGTGGAATTTCAGTTGATATGGGATGTGTTCGGTTCAATGAACGTTATTTGGTTCACAATCCCCCATATCAAGAAGAGATTGGAGAGTGCAGGCGTTCAATAGAAGCATTATTGGAGTCAACGAAGCTACGATTCCCTCCAAATACACAAGTTGTTACTGTCTCTGGTACCGCTACCTCATTAGCAGCTATTGATCAACAGCTGTTTCCTTATCAATTATCCCGAATAAATAATTATCGATTAAATACCGACAAATTAGCCAAGAGTATTGAGATTTTCAGTTTGCATACCTACGAACAATTGATTGAATTACATCCCGAAGTAATGCAGGGTCGAGCAGACGTATTTTTAGCTGGCTTACTGATACTAGAAGGGGTGCTTCGATTCGCAAGCGTTGAAGAATTCATTGTGTCTAGTGGTGGAATTAGACACGGTATACTGCTAAGTTAAACGCTATGTCTAGCCATAACTCCGAACATACCACCCGTCAAGATGCCTCTAGTAGCTCATTACAAGATGATCATTGGGTAGTATTGGCTGTTAAGGGAGATGAAAAAGCCTATTCTGAGTTAACTCAAAAATATCAAAAACCTCTTTATTTCCATGTACGTAAAATGATCCGAAATCCCGACTTTGCGGAGGATTTAGTTCAAGATATTTTTTTAAAAGCATTTAAAAGCTTGAAAAACTACAAGAATGATTACGCATTATCGACTTGGCTATATCGAATAGCAACGAATCATACCATCGATTATTTGCGAAAGAAAAAGCTTGAAACTCTCAGTATTCATGCAGATGATTCCGATGATACGCATGCTACTATTCAACTAGCGGATGAAGATAGTTTTACTGATGAGCCCATGATAAGGCGGGAGCGGAAAAATAAAGTACACGAGGCTATTGATCAATTACCGGAAAAATATAGAGAAGTTATATTAAAACGGCATATCGAGGAGAAAAGCTATCAAGAAATTGCCGAGGAGATGGATATACCACTAGGCACGGTAAAGGCTCACATATTTAGAGCAAGAGAATTATTGTATAAATACATGAAGGATACCATCCAAGATTATTGATGGTTCTTTAACACGATGGTAGCATTTCGTAGGAAATCCTTGTATTTGACACGGCGAACCGCTGTTCCATTAAAATATTCCTCGTATTCTTCTTCTTGAAGTTGCGACCATTCCAATGGAGTAAGAGACATCCAATTATCGTTGGGCTGGAATTCGGGCCAATGCCCTAAAAGCGCCTTTCTATTCCAAGGGCATACTTCTTGGCAGATATCACAGCCAAAAATCCAGTTCCCTATTTTTTCCTGAAAGAAAGACGGTATTTCTCCATCGTGTTCAATATTCCAGTGAGAAATACACTTAGCTCCATCTACTTTTTGTGGCTCATAGATAGCATCGGTAGGACAGGCATCGATACAACGCCTACATGTGCCGCAATGGTCGGTGGTAGGATGATCATATAACAAGGGTATATTTAACAGTATGTCAGCAATAAAGAAGTATGAGCCTAACTGTTTATTGAGTAAGTTGCCATTTTTACCAATCCAACCTAGGCCTGACCGTTGGGCCCAACTTCTTTCGAGTACCGGTGCTGAATCCACAAAATAGCGCCCCTCCACAAATGGTATTTCTTGTTGAATTCGCTGGTAAAGTAATTTAAGTTTTTTTTTGATTACCCGGTGATAATCTCGTCCCTGAGCATATCGAGCAAATGAGACACCTTTGTTTGACTGGGAGTGATCATCTTTTCTATGATAACTCACCAATAGGGAAATAACGCTTTGAGTACCTGGAACAAGTAGACGTGGATCAACTCGTTTATCATGATTGTTTTCCATCCATGACATGGTCCCATTACGTCCTTGTTCTAGCCATGTGCTAAGTCGCCTATCGTCATCTTCTAAATAGGTTGCCTGAGCAAATCCAATGGCATCAAAGCCCATTTCAAGGGCAGTGTTCCGAATAAACTGAGTCCATCGCGCTTGTTCTTGGGTAATCATGGTTGGGTTTATTTAGCTCTGAATTACGGCTTTATACGGCTAAGCTTTGGCACTATTGGCACTATTGGAATGCAGTGTTTCAAAGAATAATGGTTCTAACTACTTAATTACATGAATATGATACTAGCTGCCTAGATAATCAAATCATTAATCTTTCCATCCTTGAGCATGACCGTTCGACTTGGATATTTCTTTACAAGGCTATGATCATGGGTAACCATTAGAATGGCAGTACCTCTTTTGTGTATTCCCAATAGAATATCCATGATTTCTCTTGAGGCATCAGGGTCTAAAT
>NTKP01000036.1 GCA_002457365.1 Rhodothermaeota bacterium MED-G12 | reverse complement strand
ATGCCAGGCGACAACGTGAAGTTGAGCGTAGAGCTAATTCAACCAGTGGCCATGGAAGATGGATTGCGTTTCGCAATTCGCGAAGGTGGTCGTACAGTTGGTGCCGGCGTTGTAACTAAAATTTTGGACTAATAATCCGACACGTAGTATAACCAAGGGGTAGAAATTCTGCTCCTTGGTGTATACGGGTGTAGCTCAGCTGGTAGAGCACTGGTCTCCAAAACCAGGTGTCGGGAGTTCGAGTCTCTCCACCCGTGCTAACAAAAATGAATTATGGAAAAGATTACTAATTTCTTCGACAGCGTTACTAAAGAATTCAAAAAAGTATCCTGGCCAACACAGACAGAACTCATAGACAATACAATCATTGTCGTTGTGTTTTCTATCATACTGTCAGTATTAATATTTGGTATCGATCAAGTATACAGCACGGTCTTAGAGGCGATATATAACTAATGAGTAAAGAATTATATTTCGGCTGGTACGTAGTTCGCTGCTTTTCCAGTCATGAAAAAAAAGTTAAAGAGTTTTTAGATCGTGAAATTGAAGATCAAAAACTAGAACACAAGATCAAGGATGTCCTTGTTCCCACTGAGACTATAGTTGAAATCCGTAATGGGAAAAAACGTACTAGAGAGAAAAATTTCTTCCCTGGATATATACTGCTCAACACCCATTTTGATGAAGAAGTAAACAATTTGGTACAAAGTGCCCCTTCATGCATGGGCTTTTTGGTTGTAGGCGGGCAGACTAAAGTACCTACCCCACTTAAAAAGCACGAAGTTGAACGCATCATTGGACGAGTGCAAGAAGCTGGTATGGAAACGGGCAACATAGAAATTCCTTACCGTGAAGGCGATTTGGTAAAAGTAATTGCAGGTCCATTCAAAGATTTCGATGGAACCGTACAAGAGGTAAATACCGACAAATTAAAACTGCGTGTCTTAGTGAGTATTTTTGGAAGAAAGACCCCAGTTGAGGTGGATATCAATCAAGTTGAATCCACAACATAAAGAACCTAGTTGATGCACACTAGCTATTACGCGAAAAACAGAAGTTATAACACTTAGAAAAGGATCCTGAGAATCCATGGCTAAAAAAGTTGAACGAATCCTGAAACTCCAGATTGTTGGTGGTCAGGCTAATCCGGCACCCCCAGTGGGCCCGGCTCTTGGTCAGGCTGGTATTAATATTATGGAGTTTTGTAAAGCCTTTAATGCTAAGACTCAGGACAAGACTGGTACGGTAATACCTGTTGAGATCACAGTGTTTGCAGATAAGTCGTTTACATTTAAAACGAAAACTCCGCCAGCACCTGTACTTCTTAAACAGGCTGCCAAACTAAAGTCTGGTTCTGGTGAACCGAACCGAAATAAAGTAGGAACGGTCACATGGTCCCAATGCAAACAAATTGCGGAGGAAAAAATGGAAGACTTAAATGCCTTCGATGTTGAAGCCGCCGCAGAAATGATTGCAGGAACAGCCCGTAGTATGGGTCTTAGAGTTAATCGCGACAAGTAAAGGAGTTGTAATCATGGCAAAAAGAGGAAAAAAATACCAACAAGTAGCAGCGCTGGTTAATTCAGAGGGTGAATACACTCTGGAAGAAGCTTGTGATCTTGTGAAAAAAACTACTACCACTACGTTTGATGCATCCATTGATATCGACATCCGTTTAGGAGTTGATCCCCGACATGCCGATCAAATGGTACGTGGAACAGTTAGTCTACCTCATGGAACAGGTAAGGACATTCGAGTTCTTGCGTTAGTAAATGAATCAAAGCAAGATGAGGCTCGCGAAGCGGGTGCTGATCATGTTGGATTAGATGATTACATCGCAAAAATTGAAGAAGGGTGGGCAGAGATCGACGTGATCATTGCAACCCCTGATGTAATGGGCAAACTCGGTAAACTGGGTCGATTCCTAGGTCCTAGAGGCTTAATGCCGAATCCTAAAAGTGGTACCGTCACGATGGAAGTAGCTAAAGCTGTACAAACAGTGAAGGCTGGACAAATCGATTTTCGTGTAGACAAAGCTGGAATACTCCATACCACAATTGGTAAGGTGAGTTTTAATGCAGATCAGATAAAAGAAAATGCAGAAGCATTTTTATCTACGGTCATGCGTTTAAAGCCATCCTCATCCAAAGGTATATATGTAAAAAGCGTGTTTATGAGCAGTACCATGGGACCTAGCATACCCATAAGTAGAACCGCAGTTACATCTCTTAATTAAGGAGGAAATAAATTATGCCTACTGCTGAAAAACGAGCCATATTAGATGAAATTTCAGAGACCCTGCAAAATTCTGGGGCACTTTATGTGACCAAGTATCAGGGTATGTCTGTTGCTCAAGCTAATAAGCTACGTGGTGCATTCCGTAAGGGAAACGTTCACTACAAAGTTTATAAGAATAAA
Organism: Rhodothermaeota bacterium MED-G12; assembly: GCA_002457365.1. Taxonomy (GTDB): domain Bacteria; phylum Bacteroidota; class Rhodothermia; order Balneolales; family Balneolaceae; genus UBA1275. The sequence goes on along the minus strand of NTKP01000036.1, from coordinate 15,034 downwards.
CTTATGAAAATGGCAATGCAAGAAGTAGGAGGGTACGATGAAATGTTACCCTTACTTACGGATCAAAACGCATTTGCTTTTGTAGAAGAAGAACTATCCGCACCTGCAAAGGTTCTTAAAGATTTTATCAAGGAAAACAATGACAAGCCTGAGTTCAAAGCAGCCCTCATAGATGGAGACTTTTATGGTCCCGATCAACTTGAGGCACTTGCTGCAATGAAATCAAAAGACGAGATCATTGGAGATATACTAGGTCTGTTAATGGCACCAATTACCAATGTGGTTGGTGGATTACAAGCCCAGGGATCTAACCTTGTAGGAGCTGTAAAAACCATCGCTGAAAAAGGCGAAAACTAACCCTTATCAATCAACAAACGATTTTTACTAAAAACAACTGGAGAAAAAAATGGCTGACGTTAAAGAATTAGCTGAACAGCTAGTCAACCTAACAATTAAAGAAGCAAACGAACTTGCTACAGTACTTGAAGAAGAGTACGGTATTAAACCTGCAGCTGCGGCTGTAGCGGTTGCTGGACCTGCTGCTGGTGGTGACGCCGGTGCTGCAGAAGAGCAATCTGAATTTACTGTAGTGCTTGAGAGCGCTGGAGCAAAGAAAATTGCTGTAATTAAAGAAGTACGTGGAATTACTGGTCTAGGTCTGAAAGAAGCCAAAGACTTAGTTGATGGTGCTCCTGGAAACGTTAAAGAAGGCGTTTCAAAAGAGGAAGCAGAAGAAATCAAAGCCAAATTAGAAGAGGCTGGAGCTACTGTAGAGCTCAAGTAATTTCAAATTACAATTCGTTGGTAGCCAATATTGTGAAAACGGTATTGGCTATTGGCGTCTATATTACACGGCCAGATTATAACGGCTAAATTCGACTATCACCCTTCAATCTTTAAGGAGAGGTTCCTTTTGAGTAAGAAGATGCAAACTATCCCCAATACAAACAGAGAATCATTCGGACGCACAAAACATGTGCTTGAATATCCCGATTTTCTAGACATTCAATTAGAATCATTCGAGAAGTTCGTTCAATTAGATATTGCACCTAATGAACGAGAAAATCAAGGTCTTCAACGAATATTCAACGAAAATTTCCCAATACAAGATACTCGTGAAACGCATATACTTGAGTTTTTGTATTACAATGTTGACGTACCTAGGTATACCATTAAAGAATGTCAGGAGCGAGGTTTAACCTATTCCGTACCGCTAAAAGCGAAGTTACGTCTATCCTCTGTTGACGATTCCGATGAAGCTTCCGAAACGATAGAGCAGGAGGTATTTCTCGGTGATCTACCGTGGATGACTCATCGTGGTACATTCATAATAAATGGGGCAGAGCGAGTTATTGTAAGTCAATTGCATCGTTCACCAGGGGTGTTCTTTGGACAATCCATTCACCCAAATGGAACTCAATTATATTCTGCACGAGTTATTCCTTTTAAAGGTTCTTGGATTGAATTCACCACGGATATTCGTGATGTTCTGTGGGCATATATTGATAGAAAGAAAAAGATACCGGCCACTACCTTAATGAGGGCACTTGGTTATTCTACCGATGAAGAACTACTTAGCCTGTTTGAGCTATCCGAATCGTTAAAATTTGGTACAAAAGCTGACTACAACAAAAATCTTGTTGGCAAGCGTTTGGCCGAAAATATTACCACTGAAGTAACTGAAGAAGTGGTAGACGACGAGACTGGTGAGGTAACTGAAGCCACTAAGCGAGTTAACTTGCTGGAGCGAGATCATGAACTTACTGAAGATGATTACGGACTCATAAAGGAGTCAGGCCTAAAATCGGTGTTAGTACAAAAAATCTCGAGTGAAGAATCTGAGCGATCTGTGATGATGAATACGCTGAGAAAAGATCCTACTCATGATGAGCACACGGCACTCGGAGAAGTGTATCAGCAGATACGTTCCGGCGAAATGCCAGATCCGGAAACTTCACGAGCTATTCTTGAACGTCTGTTCTTTAGTGATAAAAAGTACGATTTGGGAGAGGTAGGTCGATATCGACTTAACAAACGTCTTCATCAAGACCGAACAGATGTACAGTATTTAACTAAAGAAGATATTGTTGCTATCATTAAAGAGGTTATTCGCCTAAAGGATTTAAAATCTCAGGTCGATGATATTGATCACTTAAGTAACCGACGTATCCGAACCGTGGGTGAACAACTTGGTCAACAGTTTGCCATTGGTCTAGCTCGTATGGCTAGAACCATTAAAGAGCGTATGAACTCAAGAGATGCAGAGCAGCTAACACCTCAAGATCTTGTGAACGCTCGTACTATATCGAGTGTAATTAACACGTTTTTTGGAACGAATCAGCTATCTCAATTCATGGATCAAACCAATCCATTAGCTGAGCTAACTCACAAAAGAAGAATGTCAGCTCTTGGCCCTGGTGGTTTAACTCGTGAGCGTGCCGGGTTTGAGGTTCGTGACGTTCACTATACTCACTACGGACGTCTTTGCCCAATTGAAACACCGGAAGGACCTAATATTGGTCTTATTTCGTCGCTTTGCGTTCATGCCAAAGTAAATGACTTTGGGTTCATCGAAACACCGTACAGAAAAGTAAAAGATGGAAAGGTTAGTAAAGAAGTTGAATATTTAGCTGCTGAGCAAGAAGATGAAACTGTTATTGCACAGGCAAATGCTGAGCTAGATGAGAGCAGCAGTTTTGTTAATGAAACCGTGTTTTCTCGCATGCGAGAAGGTAACTATACACAAGCTCGTATAGATGAAATCGAATACATGGATGTTGCGACTAACCAAATTACATCACTTGCAGCTGCACTCATTCCATTTATTGAACATGACGATGCCAACCGTGCCCTAATGGGTTCGAACATGCAGCGTCAAGCTGTTCCATTACTGCGACCTGAGGCACCAGTAGTTGGTACTGGTCTAGAACATCGTGCTGCCCGTGACTCAAGAGCAATTATAACTGCCGAAGCCGATGGTGAAGTAGTATATGTAAGTGCAACTGAAGTTCGTGTGAAATATGATCGTAGTGAACTAGAGCAGAACTGTTATTTTGATAACGGTATCAAGAGTTACGAACTAGAGAAATTCACTCGTACCAACCAAGATACTGCGACGAATCAGCGCCCAATCGTTAAGATTGGCGACCGTGTCAAGAAAAACCAAGCTATTGTTGATGGTTGTTCTACGGATGGTGGTGAACTAGCTCTTGGTAGAAACCTTTTAGTGGCATTCATGCCATGGCGTGGTTACAACTTTGAGGATGCAATTGTTATTAGTGAGCGTATTGTTCAAGAGGATATTTATACCTCAATACATATCACTGAGTTTGAGCAACAGGTTAGAGACACCAAACGAGGAGAAGAAGAATTAACCCGCGAAATACCTAACGTATCTGAAGAAGCTACACGCAACTTAGATGAAAAAGGTATGATTCGTATAGGCGCTAAAATAGCTCCAGGCGATATACTAGTGGGTAAAATTACTCCTAAGGGCGAAACCGATCCAACACCTGAAGAAAAACTTTTGCGTGCTATATTTGGTGACAAAGCGGGTGATGTAAAAGATGCTTCCCTAAAAACACCTCCTGGTGTATCAGGGACTGTCATTGATACGCGTCTGTTTAGCCGTAAGCGCGATGAGCTTATTTCTCGAAAAGAAGAGAAAAAGCGTGTTGAAGTTGAAAATGAGCGTCATGCTGATAAGTTATCGGAATTGAATCAGCAGTGGGCTGATAAGATGTATTCATTACTTAGAGATAAAACATCTCCAGGGGTATATGACTACTCTAGAGTTGAATTGATTCCTAAAGGTGAGAAATACAAAAAATCTGTTTTCGAAGAGCTTGATCCAGTAAATATCAATGAAAATATTGATTGGGCTACTGATAAAGAGCTGGTTAAGCATGTTAAATTACTTTTCCACAATTATCGTGAACTTCGAAGAGAAATTGATAGCGAAGCGAAACGACGTACCTTTGCGATACAAGTGGGAGATGAACTACCTCCAGGAATAATCCAGAAAGCCAAAGTATACATTGCTAAAAAGCGCAAGTTACAGGTGGGTGATAAGATGGCGGGTCGTCACGGTAACAAAGGGGTAGTTGCCAAAATTGTACCTGTAGAGGATATGCCATTCATGGAAGATGGAACACCAGTAGACATTTGTTTGAATCCACTTGGCGTACCATCGCGTATGAACCTGGGTCAAATTTATGAAACCATTCTTGGGTGGGCTGCCAAAAAACTAGGTACTACCTTTGCATCCCCTGTTTTCGATGGTGCAACAATGGATGATGTGAAATTGAAATTAAACGATGCGGGTTTACCAGAGGATGGTCGAGTGACCTTATTTGATGGTCGAAGCGGAGAAGCTTTTTCACAGCAAACTACCGTAGGATACATCTATATGATTAAATTGAATCATTTGGTTCAAGATAAGATGCATTCACGTTCCATCGGTCCGTACTCACTCATTACGCAACAGCCATTAGGTGGTAAAGCACAGTTTGGGGGTCAGCGACTTGGTGAAATGGAAGTGTGGGCACTCTACGCTTATGGTGCTTCAAGTATCCTTAAAGAGATGCTGACGGTTAAGAGCGATGACGTTAAAGGTCGTTCAAAAGTATACGAAGCCATTGTTAAAGGTGAAAATTTACCTGATGGTGATGTTCCAGAATCCTTTAAGGTATTACTCCGTGAGCTCATGGGGCTAGGCCTTGAAATACATTTAGATTAAACACTGTTAATTATTAAACGGAGAATATTTTGCCAATTACAAAGACATTAGCAGTAACCAACGATTTCAATAGCATAGGTGTTTCCCTAGCTTCTGCAGAAGCCATTCTGTCACGTTCACATGGGGAAGTACTGACGCCTGAGACCATTAACTACAGAACCTTCAAGCCAGAAATGGATGGACTGTTTTGTGAAAAAATCTTTGGTCCTGTCAAGGATTATGAATGCCACTGCGGGAAGTACAAGAGAATTCGTTACAAAGGAATCATCTGTGATCGTTGCGGTGTTGAAGTTACCAGAAAAGCTGTTCGTAGAGAGCGTATGGGGCATATTACCCTAACTGTTCCTACTGTTCATATTTGGTACTTCAAATCCCTACCAAACAAAATTGCCTATTTATTAGGTCTTTCCTCTAAGAATCTAGACAAGATTGTATACTACGAGACTTTCGTTATCATTAATCCTGGAATGGCGAAAGACTTAGGGTACAATAAAGGTGACTTTATAACCGAGGAAGAGAAATACGACATCCTTGATCAACTGCCAGAAGAGCATTTTGATTTGGACGAGGATGACGAAGAACGTTTTGTAGTGAAAGAGGGTGCAGATGCCCTAGAAGCTATGCTCGCAGACTTAGATCTGGATGAGATGGCCTTCAACTTACGTGAAGAGGTAAAAGAAGAAACCTCACAGATGCGTAAGAAGAAAAAATTAAAGCAGCTTCAGGTTATTGAGTCGTTCAGAGCAGCAGCCAAACACACTGAGAACCGTCCAGAATGGATGGTGCAGCGAGTTATTCCGGTAATCCCCCCTGAATTACGACCGTTAGTGCCTCTTGAAGGGGGTCGATTTGCAACCTCTGATTTAAATGATTTATATCGTCGCGTTATTATCCGAAACAATCGTCTTAAGCGATTAATCGATATTAAGGCACCAGACGTTATTCTGCGTAACGAGAAGCGTATGCTTCAAGAAGCTGTTGATTCACTCTATGACAACTCTAGAAAATCAAATGCGGTTCGCAACAACAATCGTCCACTTAAGTCTCTTAGCGATATGCTCAAAGGGAAGAGTGGTCGTTTCCGTCAGAACCTTTTAGGGAAACGAGTAGATTATTCTGGTCGATCGGTAATCGTTGTGGGTCCTGAATTAAAAATGCATGAATGTGGTCTACCAAAAGAAATGGCGGTTGAACTATACAAACCATTCATCATTCGAAGACTTATAGAGCGTGGTTTCGTCAAAACAGTTAAAAGTGCTAAGAAAGTAGTAGATCGCCGAGATGCGGTTGTATGGGAAGTACTTGAGAATGTGATTGATGGACATCCCGTTATGCTAAACCGGGCTCCAACCCTTCACAGATTGGGAATACAAGCTTTTCAGCCAGTCCTAATTGAAGAAAAGGCTATACGACTTCACCCATTGGCCTGTACGGCATTTAATGCTGACTTCGATGGGGATCAGATGGCGGTTCATTTACCATTGAGTCACGATGCCGTATTAGAAGCTTCTGTGTTGATGCTTGGATCTCATAACATTTTAAGTCCAGCGAGTGGTGGACCGATTGCGGTACCATCACAGGATATGATCCTAGGACTTTACTACCTAACAAAACCTCGAAGTGGTCAGCAAGGTGAAGGGAAAACCTTTTCATCACCACAAGAAGTTATCATTGCTTTTGATCAAGGTCAGATAAAAGTACACTCTAAGATTAATGTTCGAGTAAAATATCTGAATGAGCAAGGTGAAGAAGTAACAGAGGTGGTGAAAACCTCAACCGGTCGGGTACTGTTCAATGAGATTGTTCCGCCGGAAATGGGATTCATCAACAAGACCCTTGGAAAAAAAGAATTACGGGTACTCATTGGTGAGATTCATGCTCGCGTTGGTACTGCGAAGGCATCGGCTTTCTTAGATGATATGAAGCGAATTGGATATGAAAATGCGACCCTAGGTGGTCTCTCCTTTAGCTTAGAGGATATTATTATTCCTGATGCGAAGGCCAATTTAATTAATGGTGCAAAAGACGAAGTAACGGATATTCAAGGCCGTTATGAGATGGGTTTTATCACCGATAATGAGCGCTACAATCAGGTAATTGATAAGTGGACTAGTACCACTAACCGGGTTTCTGAAACCTTATTCCAAGCCCTTGCAGATGATAGAGAAGGATTTAATCCCGTATTTATGATGGCCGATTCTGGTGCCCGTGGTTCGAAAGAACAAATCCGTCAGTTAGGCGGAATGCGTGGTCTTATGGCTAAGCCTCAGAAAAGCTCTATGCAACAGGGAAATGAAGTTATTGAAAACCCAATTCTTTCATCTTTCAAAGAAGGTTTGACGGTACTTGAATACTTTATTTCGACTCACGGTGCGCGTAAAGGTCTTGCCGATACCGCCCTTAAGACAGCTGATGCGGGTTATTTAACGCGTAGATTAGTGGACGTTTCTCAGGATGTTATCATTACTGAAGATGATTGTGGTACATTACGTGGTATCAAAATGCAAGCATTAAAGGATAATGAAGACGTTATAGAGCGTTTAGAAGATCGAATTATAGGTCGTTTTTCTCTGCATGATGTATATGACCCAATCTCAGATGAGCTTTTATGTGAAGCTAATCAAATGATTGATGAGTCAGTGGCTAAGAAAATTGCCGAGACTTCTATCGAGGAAGTGGAGATACGTTCGGTGCTAACCTGTGAGACTGGTCGTGGTGTTTGTGCAAAATGCTATGGCCGTGACCTTGCTAGAGGCACCGTAGTTGAAAAAGGTGAGGCTGTAGGTGTAATTGCTGCCCAGTCAATTGGTGAGCCAGGTACTCAGCTAACATTACGTACTTTCCACGTTGGGGGTACAGCCTCTCGTTTAGAAGCTGAATCTCAGCATAAAGCTAAGTTTGATGGAAAAGTTGAATTCGAAAACATTCGTGTAGTTGAATACAATGATGGTGAAGAAGAGCATAATGTTGTTCTTAGCCGTGCCGGAGAGCTAAAAATTGTGGATGAAGAAGGTAAAATGCTCATTAGTTACAACGTACCCTACGGTTGTGAGATGATGGTTGAAGAGGGTGATATGGTGCCTAAAGGAGCCCAACTTTGTAAGTGGGATCCATATAACGCACTTATTTTCTCTGAAATCGATGGCCAAGTTGCCTATAAAGACATCATCCAGGGTGTTACCTTCACCGAAGATACGGATGCTCAAACAGGTCACCGTGAGAAGGTAATTACAGACTCAAAAGATCGTAGTCTAGTACCTACTTTAGTTATTAAAGGTGGTAGTGATCGTCTACGAGAGAGTACTCTACCCGTAGATACTCACATTGTTGTTGAGGATGGTGAGAAAGTAGCAGCTGGACAGATTTTGGCAAAAATTCCACGAGCTACAGGTAAATCTAAGGATATTACCGCCGGTCTACCACGAGTAACGGAGCTTTTTGAAGCCCGTTCACCAAGTGAGCCAGCAGCAGTAAGTGAGATTGATGGTATTGTTGAAATGGGTGCCCGTAAACGAGGTTCTCAGGAAGTAATCGTTCGATCAAAGGACGGTACGGATGAAAAGAAATATCTAATTTCATTAAGTAAGCATATTCTGGTGCAATCAAATGACTTTGTGAAAGCTGGACAACCTCTTTCCGATGGGACTATTCCTGCACAAGATATTCTTAATATCTTAGGCCCATATGCGGTTCAGTCATATTTGGTGAATGAAATACAGGAAGTTTACCGTCTGCAAGGGGTAAAAATTAACGATAAGCACATCGAAGTTATCGTGAGTACTATGATGCAGAAGGTAGAGATTACCGATCCAGGTGATACAATGTATCTTGAGGGTGATAAAGTAGATCGCTTCGAGGTTAATACTCGAAACGATGAACTAATTGGTAAATTTGTTGTTCGCGATCCAGGTGGAAGTGAACTTAAAAAAGGCACTATATTAGATCGTCGTGAGGTTCGGGAGATTAATAATCAACTCATTAAAGAAGATAAAGCCGAACTGCAAGTGTTAGAAGCTAAACCAGCCATTTCTAAACCAATTCTACTTGGGATTACTCGTGCTGCCTTGTCTACTGAAAGTTGGCTTTCAGCAGCATCTTTCCAAGAAACCACAAAGGTACTGACTCAAGCATCCATTGAAGCTAAACGTGATTATCTGCGTGGCCTCAAAGAAAATGTGGTTGTTGGACATAAAGTGCCTGCTGGTACCGGTCTTCGTGAGTACAACGAACTTATCGTTGGATCTCGTAAAGATATGGAAGAAGGTGAGGAAGAAGTGGCAAAAGTATTTGAAGCCCTTGGCGGTGAGGATACAGAAGCTATGGCTGAAGAATAGTAGCCACTTATTCTAACCAATAAGCTTTAAAAAATTAAAGCCCCTTTTGAGTAATCAGAAGGGGCTTTTTTATGCTAAAATGTTAAACACCAACCAAAACAAGCATCAACAGATATGTTGTTAGCAAGGTTGTTGGTAGTGGGCGCGTAAATACTACTACGCTTTTGGAGTCTGGTCAATTGTTTCCAGTAGGTGTTCGGCTTCTTTAATAAGATCATCAGCTTTTTTCTTAGCTTCTGAGACCACCTTTTCACCCTTTTCTTTTGCTTCTGACATGAGCTTGTCTTTTTCTTTCTGCAACTCACCAATTAAATCAACTAGCTCGTCTCTGTAGTGACTCATTTGGTAGCTTAATTTTTTTCGCGTATTTGTACCCGTATCTGGTGCGTATAATAATGCTATGATCGAGCCTGCTAGGGCTCCTGTTATCAATCCTGTTAAAAAGCTTTCTGTTTTACTCATAACTACTCCTTTTCTTTTAGTATATAAAATCTGACGACTATTGTCTAATGTTCACTCACACACACTTGTACGATTTACTTTCTCCGAAGTTGCTTAACCCAATTGATGCTTTGATTAAACCCAACCGAAAGAGCTGGAGTGATGAATAAGGTAAGAACGGCTCCAAATAATAGACCGCCAATAACTGCTTTAGCTAATGGGGACCAAATTTCCGCACCGGAACCTAATTCCAAGGACAAAGGTATCATCGAACAGATTGTAGTGATAGCGGTCAACAGTATAGGGCGCATACGACGTCTACATGCCTCAATAATTTGTGTCATATATTCTGAGCCCCTTGTAGGGTCAAAAGCAATTCCTTTTGTATTTAAATGGATATAATCAACCAGTACTATCCCATTGTTCACGATAATACCTACTAACATGAACATTCCAATTTGAGCAGTAGTAGATAATGGATCTCCCAAAAGTACCAAAAAGGCTAAGGCGCCAAATGCTGCCATGAAAATACAAAGCCAAATAACGAAAGGATCCCGGAAGTTCTCAAATAAAGACGCCATAATCATGTACATTAATAGTACAGCAGCGATCAAGGCAAAGAAGAATTGTTGAAAACCTTCAGCTGACTCAGCGGTTCCCCCTGTAAACTCGTAACGGTAGCCTTCAGGTAGTACGATTTCTGATTGAATAAAAGAAATAATTTTTTCGCGATATTCATTGGCATCTCCATCTACCCGAATATTTACATCTAACACAGTTTCTCGATCTCGTCGCTGAAATGAATCAACCCCCTCTGTAGGGATAAATTCTCCAACAGCCACTATTGGGATACGTTGTTCACCCACCTGAAATACTTCAACATCAAATAAGTCATCTCTATTTTTTAGGGCTTCTCGTCTTGATCGAACTTCGATGGGGATTTCACGTCCTTCGTCTATATAAAACCCAGCTTGGTTACCTAATGTTTGTGTGCGTAAATTAGAGGCAATCGTATTCAAGTTGGTTCCTAATCGGCCTACTCGTTCACGATCTACATAAAAATGTAGTTCAGGTGTCGGATCTGTACGTCCGTTATCTACGGATATAATAGCTGGGTCCGCCAAAAGATTCTTTTCTATTTCTCCAGAAATAGCGACTAACTCATCGATTTCCGGACCTATTAGGCTCAATCGTATAGCGCCACCTCCAAAACTAAATCCACGTCCAAAATTTAGTCCCCCTCCTTCGACTCTCACTCTCACGGTAGTCCCCGCAGCGACTAATTCTTGTCGCAGGCGTAGAGAAAAGTCGTTCGTACTAATTTCTCTCTGGCTTTCAGGTACGAGAACTACGCTGATTTCTCCACGATTAGTTTGCTCAGTCCAACGCGAACGGCCGATAGAGGCAATGCGAGTTTCTACCTCGGGCATATCAGCCAGTTTAGCGTTAAATGCTTCAAGGACTTCCATTGTTCGAACCAATTTAGATCCTTCTGGAAGTGTTATGTCAATGTCTATTTCTCCTGAGTCGGTTTCAGGGAAGCCTTCCTTATTGATAGAGCTATATAAATAACCAGTGGCACTAATTATACTGATCATGGAGACCACGGCAATCCACTTATGGTGTAATATCCACCGAAGAATGCCAGTGTATCGTTGCTCGAGATGAGATATTCCTCGAAAGGCCCAATTATTTCGACTAAACTGTTTAGAATCTAAGGCCAAAAGGGAGATTACAGGAACCAATATAATGGATGATAGGAAGGAGAATCCGATAGCGAAACAAATAGTAAAAGCGAATTCTCGGAAAAAACTTCCTTGAACGCCACTGAGCATGATGATGGGAATAAACACCCCCAAGGTCGTGAGTGTAGAACCTAGTAAAGCCCCAATGACCTCATTGGTACCTTTTAAGGCGGCATCGTATTTACTCATGCCTTCTTCCAATTTTCGAGCAATACTTTCGGTGACCACAATAGAGTTGTCCACCAAAAGACCAATGGCCAAAGCTAAGGCGGAGATGGTTAGAATATTGAGGGTGAGATCAGCAAAATACATGGCTGCAAAGCTCGCGGCAATGGATACCGGTATGGAGGTAGCAACCACTAACGAAATTCTCCATCCGCCCATAAAAATAAGGATGACGGCAATAACCACAATTAAGGCACTAGTTGCGGACTGCGATAGATTATTAATGGAGTCTTCAATGTTACGACCTTCGTCTGAAAGCACCTGGATGTTAACTCCTGGTGGCATGATGTCATTTAGCTCATTTAAACTTTCTTTTACGGCATTTACAACATCCAAGGTATTAGCATCGGAACTTTTTTGAATATCTACGGATACACTGTTTCGACCATTTACGGTGACCAAAGAGGTCACGTCGGTGAATCCATCCGATACGTCAGCAACATCTTTTACCCGAATAGGTACTCCGTTTTCGGAAATCTGTACAATAGTGTTGGCTATTTCATCCACGCTGGTGTAAGTGGACTGAACCCTAACCGAGTAGCTTATACGATCAGAAATCACATTCCCAATAGGTAATTGCGCGTTATTTGACCGAAGTGCATTTTCAACATTGGCCGGTGAAAGGTTATATTGTGCTAGTGACATGGGAGATACATCCACATAAATACGTCGTTCTAATCCCCCCTGAGTCTCCGCAGATGCAAGTCCATCAATCCGTTCTAATCGGGGCTCCACAATTTCGACGCCTAAATTACGAAGTTCATCTAAACCTCGATTGCTAGCGTCTATACTTAGCTTCATAATAGGGCGGTTCTCTGGATCGAACTGGAAAATAACGGGCTCCCTAGCCTGATTAGGTAATTCGTTTCGGACGTTATCCAATGCTTCACGTACTTTAAGTTCGGTTTTCCGAATATCTGTCCCATCTTTTAATCGCATGATGATAAATGCACTTCCCCGGCTTACTCGTGCTTCTAAGCTTTCAATCCCTTCTATAGCCGAAACAGCCCCTTCAATTGGGTTTACCAATATTCGGTTTATATCCTCTGGAGATACATTCTGATACCCCGTAGAAATTGCCAATACAGGAATATTTATAGATGGAAATAGTGTTACCCGCAGATTTTGTAGTGAAAAAATCCCAAATGCTGTCATTATCAGCGTAATCATAATCACGGTGATAGGGCGTCGTAAAATAGAACCAGCTACACTGAATTGTTTCATATTGCTATCCTTCTCGGGTTAATGTAACCGTTGCAGTCGCTGATTCACGCTGTTCCTCGTCGGCTAATGGGTCCAGTTTATGTACGGCATCAAAGCCTAAGCGTTCCACTCCACTGTTGATAATTAGATACAGACAGGGTACGACAAATAACATAAGTAGAGTTGACATAGTCAAACCACCAATAACGGTTCTAGCCATTGGACTCCAGGTTTCAGAACCAGAACCAATTTCTAAAGCCAGTGGGACCATAGATAAAATAGTGGTGAATGCGGTCATGAGAATTGGTCGTAAACGGCGAACCGCCCCAGTTACTATGGCTTGACTACGCTCCATACCACGAGCTTGTAATATTTTAATATAGTCGATCATAACAATACCATTATTGACCACAATACCAGTTAGAAGGATAAGGCCAACCATAGATGTTACACTGATAGACGTGCCGGTAGCCCAGAGCATGAGTAATACACCGGTAAGTGCCAAAGGTATAGTGAAAATGATGATAAAGGGCTCAACCAAACTTTCGAATTGAGAGGCCATTACCATGTAGGTTAGTATGCCTGCGATTGCAAAAGCTAAGAGTAAAAAACCAAATGATTCCGCTTGCTCCTCGGCTGTACCAGCTAACTCGTAGCGATAACCATCGGGCCAATCAACCTGATCAAGTAACAGTCTGGCTTGATCGGAAGCCGCTTTTAAATCGGTTCCAGCTAGTTCTGCTGTAATTTCAGTCACCCGTTCCTGATTAATTCGCATAACATTAGTCGGGCCTGTATAACGTTCTAGTCGGGCTAGATTCTTCAGGGGCATCCAACCAGCTGCCGGTGTTTGAATCTGAATATTGGATAGGTCTAGTGTCTCCGATTTATCCTTTGGATCTAGTTCAACCAACACCTCAAATTCAACGCCTTGATCTACGAAGCTAGTAGCAACATTTCCTTTTACAGCATCACTTACAGCAGATGCTACTTGATTGGTGTTCATCCCTACTCGAGAAATCCGTTCTCGATCCATTATGAGCCTGAGTTCAGGTCTTCCTTGATCAGAGCTGGAAAATAAATTCACTACTCCTTCAATACTAGATAAGCGTTCTTTCACGCCTTCGGTTAGTTCTTTTTTGAGTTCGGGGTCATAGCCAAATATTTGTACCATTAGCCCGTTTTCGCCATCGGGACTTAAAGGATCAATTATAAGTTCTTTAATCTGAACTCCAGGAACTTGTTCTAGTGAACCCAGTAGCGATTGGGTAATTTCAAACTGTCCCCGTTTGCGCTGTTTTTGACCAACCAATTCAACCCGTATGGTACCTCTGTAACCACCGGGGTTATCCGCGCCTTCTACTCCTTCTTTATCTCCATAGTCTGCAACCACCAACCTAGCCTCAGGCACTTGTTGCTGGATGATGGACTCAACCTGACGAATGGATCGCTCTAATTCGAACAGGTTTACGCCAGGTTCCCTTTGCACTTCCAAGGTAAAGGCGTTTTCATCAACTCTAGGAAAGAATTCCCCACCAAGCTGATAAAAAATTGGTAAGGTAGCCCCGAATAGTAACAAAGCCGCAAAAACGACCAGACCACTACGTTGTATAAGACGATTCAATAAAAATCGATATTGATCTTCTAGTTTTTCAAGAAGATTAGATAAAATGACGGCTAATTTATTAGTGGCTTCAAAATTAGTTTTCTCTTCTCTAAAAAAGAGCGAGGTCATCATGGGGATGAGTGTTAAAGCAACCAAAGATGAAACTGTTAGGGAGAAAGATATGGTGAGAGCTAAATCTCTAAACAAGAACCCTGCAATCCCTGGGACAAAAAGAATAGGCAAAAACACAACCAAGGTCGTTAAGGTGGAAACTACCACTGGAACCGCTACTTCTCGTGCACCCATGATCGATGCCGTTTTACGGTCTGCACCATCTTCTCTAAAGCGGAAAATATTTTCAAGTACCACTACGGCATCATCTACCACCATTCCTACCGCTAGAGTGAGGCCTGATAAGGATATGATATTTAGACTCAAATCTGCGAAATCCATTACCATGAAGGTGGTAATAATAGAAACAGGAATAGAAATAGCGATAATGAGTGCAGAACGACCGCTACGCAGAAAGGCCAACAGGATTAACACGACTAATATTACAGCTTGTATGCCCGTTAAAAGAAGGTTTTGGATACTTTGCTGAATAAATTCCGCTTTATTAGTAAGTACTTTAATTTGTACATCTTGAGGCAGGCTTCTTTTTATGTCATCTAAACTTTCAATAACATCAGTTGCAGCAGATACAACATTCGCATCACTCTGACGATATACGTTTAAAATTACG
>NTKP01000035.1 GCA_002457365.1 Rhodothermaeota bacterium MED-G12 | reverse complement strand
GTTGAATGCCAATACAGATGAGTCCTTACAACGGATAACCGATCAAATTTCTACACTGGCAAAATCCAACATCAGCGAAAAAACCAAAGAAATTGAGATGGTTTTGGGTTTGGAATTAATCCGATTCTATAAAGGAAACCAAGCTTGGAAAAGAGCTAGCTTAGCCTTTGATCCAGCGATTATGGCGGGAATACTACTGTTGGATGACTTGCAAGATTATCATTCAATTATTGATTAATTCATGGCAGGGAAAGCCGATCTACATATTCATACTACCTATTCTGACGGTAAAATAAGCCCTTTTGAGGTCCTAAATTTAGCTGTAACTAAGGGGTTAAAGGCCATTTCTATTACCGATCATGATACCATTAAAGGGTACCTCAAAGCAGAAGAAATTTTAAAGTCAGAACAACTACCTATTGAATTAATTTCAGGTGCAGAATTTACTGCTTCCTTTAACGACAAAGATATTCATCTACTAGGCTATTTTTTTGATCCTTATCATAACGAACTATCGGAGTACTTAACCGCTTGTTCGGTACAGCGTAGGCGACGAATGAAATCGATGATAGATTGGCTCAACAAAAAAAATATCGAAATAGATTTTCAGGAAGTTCAAGCAATATCCAAACACGCCACACTAGCCCGGCCACATTTAGCTAGGGTATTAGTAGAAAAAAACTATGTATCCAATCATATAGAAGCTTTTCAAAGATACTTAGTAGCTGCTCATGAGGAAACACGCCAACCCTATTTTTTAGATGCCAACACTCTCATTGCATTGGTCCGGAGAGCTGGAGGCGCTGTAATATTAGCTCACCCAGGAAAATTATTCACTCAACAAGAGCTCGAAGAAATACGAATCTTAGGGATAGATGGGATTGAATGCATCCACCCAAGTCATTCGTACCAACAACATAATCACTTTGTTAAATGGGCCCAAAAACACCATTTGCTTCAAACCGGTGGAAGTGATTATCATGGGCATCCAGACTACGGGTATACCCCCATTGGCACGGTAGCCACTTCCTATAATAACGTGATTAAAATGAAGGCAATGACCACACAAAGAAAAGCTTTAATACCCAATAATTAATAAAAAGCCATGAGTAATAAACAAGGGATTCAAGAGGTTTCAACAAGTACAGTAGTAGAGGATGCAACGGTTGGAATTGTGGTTTCAAGGTGGAATTCGATGATAACTGAAGCCATGTTGGAAGGAGCCATCTCTACCTTAGTGGCAAATGGAGTAAAGAAAAACTCCATAACGATTGTTCGTTGTCCGGGTAGTTACGAAATACCATTGACCGCACAGTGGTTATTGGAAACCAATAGCTACGAGGGTGTCATAGCCTTAGGTGTTGTCATTCGTGGGGGTACTCCACATTTTGATTATGTTTGTGATGCCGTAAATCAAGGAGTATTAGAGCTAAACCTTCGATTTTCAACTCCCGTTGCATTTGGAGTACTAACAACAGACGATGTCCAGCAGGCATTGGATAGAGTAGGGGATAAAGGAAATAAAGGATCCGAAGCTGCCCTTGCCCTACTTGAAATGATCACCGTACGCAGAAGTTTAACGGGGCTTAGTTAGGCCAAATGACGTACTGTTTATGAATTGAGAAATAGTATCGGAAATAGAAAGTTTGAAATAGCTAGTCTAGTTTAAAACAAAAGCCATTATATGTGGGTATAAATTAGGCGCTTTTTTCTTGAATAAGCTTCAATAAAGCTCTAATTTGCTGAATTGAAAAGAACCAACCATAATCCCTTTGAAAGAGCTTAGTCTCACTAAAACAAAACAGACACAGGAAGACAAGAATCGACAGAAAGAGTTAATCGATTCAGGTGTCGTACCGGAGCATATTGCCATCATTATGGATGGTAATGGGCGTTGGGCTCAAAGCAAAGGAAATATTAGGCTTTTTGGGCATAAGGTAGGTGTGGACTCCGTTCGAGATATTACAGAGGCATGTGCTCAACTCGGGGTTAAATTCCTGACTCTATATGCTTTTTCGACAGAAAACTGGGGAAGACCTAGTGCCGAAGTTAGAGGGTTAATGCGTCTATTGGTTTCCTCGCTAAGGAAAGAGGCGGATAATCTACATCGAAACAACATTCGCTTGGTCACCATTGGTCAGATGGATCGGTTTCCTGATGATTGTATAAAGGAATTAGATGAGGCAATTTCGTTAACCAAAGATAACACAGGCTTAGAATTATGTTTAGCCCTGAGTTACTCTGGTAGATGGGACATAACGGAAGCGGTAAAAAAAATTGCCAAACATGTAGAAGAAGGTAGATTAGCCCCTAATTTAATCAATGATCAAATGATTGGGGATCACCTTTCGACCGCCAGTATACCAGATCCGGATTTAATTATTAGAACCAGCGGTGAATATCGCATAAGCAACTTCTTATTATGGCAATTGGCTTATTCCGAGCTGTATATAACCGAATTATATTGGCCAGATTTTAGACGTAACGAATTGTATGAGGCTATTCAATCCTTCCAAAAAAGAGATCGAAGATTTGGCAAAGTGCGCAAAAAAAATAAAGACGAAATAAGTAACTAGTTCGTTACAGTAAAAAATTATCAGCTTGAAGGATTATACATTGTTTATCAAGATCTTACAGACCCCGAAAAATGCAAGAACACGTTCATTAAGAAATGTTTTTGCGCTCACTGCTATTATGCTATTTGGCAGTACTTTTACCGCCTACTCGCAGCAAATACAAATAACCGATCCCACATTGGAAAATCCTGAGGAATATCGTATTTCTCAGGTTCGTGTTCAGGGAAATGAAAGCACACGAACTCAATTCATCATTAACACGAGTGGATTGGTTGAGGGAAAGGTAATAACTCATCCAGGTGATGACATACCGGATGCAATTAATAGGTTATTTCGAGTAGGGTTATTTTCTGATGTTCAAGTGTTTATCGAGAATCAGTCTCTGACCAGCTTGGACATACTTATTCAGGTAGTTGAGCAGCCTAGAATGCTCGAGTATAAGATCGAGGGGGTTAAAAAATCAGAAGCACGCGACCTAGAAGATCTTATCAGTTTGGTTCAAGGTGCCGCAATTACGGATGCAAGTTTAGAACAAGCCAAGCGCACGATCATCCGATTTTTTAAAGAAAAAGGATTATGGGGAACGGAAGTTGCTACAAGGGTAGAAGCGTCAGATGAAATTGAAAACCGTTCTATTTTATACTTTGAGGTTAAAAAAGGCGATAAATTAGAAATCAAAGATATTCAGTTTATTGGGTTAGAGCGATTCACTGAAAAAGATTTATTAAAGGTGATTAAGCCGATTAAAGAAGATGCTTGGTGGAAATTTTTGTCTAAAAAGCTTTATAAGCAAGAAGACTTTGACGAGGGAGTGACCAATCTTGTGACCCATTTTCAAGAGGAAGGTCATGTCGACGCTAGAATAGTTTCTGATAGCTTATGGGTAGATAATTTTGGTAAAGGTGAGCAAGGACTACGTTTAGCCTTTACCATCTATGAAGGACCTCAATACAAAGTACGAGACATTAGTTGGGATGGAAACACCGTGTACACCGATGCCCAATTAACACAGTCATTAGGTTTTGAAAAAGGGGATATATTTAATCAAACTAGATATGATGAAAATTTAAACTTCAACAAAACCTCGACCGACATAAACAGTTTATATCAGAACATAGGCTATTTATTTTTTCAAGCCATTCCAACGATCTCTAAGGTGGGTGATGACTCCCTAGATATTCACTTTGATATATACGAAGATGAAATTGCAACAATACGTAGAGTGTCATTTAGTGGGAATACGCAAACGCATGACGATGTTGTTCGGAGAACCTTACGAACGATTCCCGGTGCCACATACAGCCGTGAAGCTATAGTCCGATCTGTTCGAGAACTGAGTACCTTAGGATTTTTCGACCCCCAAAATATTACTCCCGATGTACAACCTATACCCCAAGACAAAGAAGTAGATGTATCTTTTGTGGTTGATGAATCTGCGAGCACGTCGAATTTTGAATTTTCGGGGGGGTATGGTGGCCGTGCAATTGGTGCTTTGATCTCTGCCCGTCTTAACTTTAATAACTTTTCACTTCAGCGAGCCTTAGCTGGGGACTTCACTCCATTTCCTTCAGGAGATGGACAAAATCTTTCCTTGGGTGTTCAGGTGACAGGAACAGGCTTTCAAAGCTATAGTTTTGGATTTGTGGAGCCTTGGTTAAACGGTAAGCCTACCTCACTTGGGGTAAATTTATCGTATAACTTTATACAATACCGCGGCTTCTCTGAAAAAAACCGACTTTTCTCTTCTTCTGTATCTCTAGGGAAGCGATTACGATGGCCTGATGATTACTTTTCAAGCAGAACGGCTTTAGGTTATCAACTTTACGATATTCAGGGTACTACATCCTTTTTATCGGCTGGAACCTCTTCTATTATTTCAATAAATCAGACGTTCGAACGGAATTCATTAGATAATTTCATCTCTCCTAATACCGGTTCGAAATTAGGTCTTTCCTTTGAAGTAGCTCCACCACTACCGGGTCTTTCTGAATACTATAAGATAAAAACAGACTATCAATACCACATTCCCATCGTCGAGAAATTAGTGCTCACCAGTCAGGTGAATTTTGGATTTATTGGCTTCTTCACTAATGATAGGAGATCCAATTTTCAGCGATTCTTAGTCGGTGGAACCCAACTTCAGCAAAGGCAGAGCTTCTTGTACGACAATATCGACTTACGAGGTTATCCCGGTGGCAATGATGGAAGTATAGCACCAATTATTGATGGTCGGCAAGTAGGGGGGCGTGTATATAACAAATATTCCCTTGAACTACGTTATCCTGCAGTGAGTAATGAACAGCTGCAATTAATACCCTATGCCTTTTATGATGCAGCCAATGCATTTAATGATTTTGCCACCTTCGATCCGTTTAATGTAAAGCGTGCAATAGGGATTGGAACTCGTTTATATCTACCGGTATTGGGTCTGGTTGATTTGAGTTACGGATACCGTTTAGACGGAATTGAAGGAACCAATACACTTGCAGGAGAATGGGAATTTTTGTTTAATATTGGTGCACCATTTTAGTTTAGTTTATGATTAATAAGATTCAAATATCATTCTTGAACGCACGCACTAAGGTACTTATAGTGTGTATTTCGATATTAGCGATAGCTAGTTCTGAGAGCAAAGCTCAAGATCAAAAGATTGGCTATTTTGAATCAGATATAGTCGTTGCTCAACTACCTGAATACGGTGGTATTGAACAGCGTTTGCAACTACTAAGCAGTGGTTGGCAGCAAGAAGCACAGGAAATGCTAGATGAAGTAACTGCGCTAGAAGAAGATTATCAAGCCAAAGAAATTCTATATACCGAGGAGATTAGGAATCAAAAACTAGCAGAAATTGCACAAAAGAAAAAACAGCATCAGAGCTTCCTTCAGCAAAAGTTTGGTCCAACAGGAGAATATTTTCAGCAGCAAAGTGATCTATTAGAACCAATTCAACGAAAAGTATTCAGCGCGGCAAGGACCGTGGCCCTCGAGAAAGGCTACGATTATATCTTTGACCGAAGTGGTGATATCTATATGATATATGCTAGAGCTGAATTTGATATCACTGCTGATATTTTGTTCGAGTTAGGTATTGATTTGGATAATTGATGCGTAAATAAGGATAGGTAATTAAGTAAAATTTACGGTATTTTTTGACTCACATTTAAAACGACTATGAAACAACATTTTATTTTTCCCGCATTACTTTGGATTTTTCTGTTCACAGTAGAAGCTCAAGCCCAAGTAAAAATTGGATACATGAATCCTTCGGTAGTGTTAAGCCAGTTGGACGAGGTTGCGTTTGTAGATCAACAAATCGAGCAACTTGTTCAAGAAAGAGATACTGAATTAATGTCCAAAGCCAATCAGCTCCAGCAAGATTTTGTTGCCTATGAGGAGGCCAGAAGTATGCTTAACGAAGAAGCTCGAATCATAAGAGAGGAAGATCTCTTAGCCCGTGATCAGCAACTTCAGGAAGAGAGAGAGAATTATCTTAACGAAATCACCCAGAAAAGAGCACAGTTACTACAGCCTATTATTGAGAAAATGGATCAAGTAATGGCAGAAGTAGCACAAGAAAAAGGCCTTGATTTAATACTTAACGAAGCCACCTCTTATGGCGATGCTATTGTATTTTTTAGTGCCGAAGAACTTAATATCACCCAGGAAGTACTCTCTCGAATGATTACTTCTGGAAATGATTCAGAAAATTAATATCAACTAAATTAATCCATCCACATGCGAACGTTACGTATTGCAGTTATTTTATTTTTTAGCATTGTGCTTAACCTACAAGCTCAGGCGCAATCCAACAATTCAGAATTGAAAATAGGGTATGTAAATCCACAGTCAATATTAGCCAACATGCCCGAAATGAGGGCTGTCCAACAAAGACTGCAAAATTTTACTGCCCGTAAGCAACAGGAATTATCGACCTTAGAGCAGGAGTTTCAAACACAAGTTGCAGAATACCAACAAAAGGTAGGTGTGATTTCCGCCGACGCACAGCAGCAAGAAGAAGCACGTTTGGGGCAATTACAACAAGAACTGTTACAATCTCAAGAAGTGGCTGAACAAGAGCTTGCACAACGCAGGGATGAATTAGTAGGCCCATTACTAGAACAAATAGGAGCAGCTATAGAAGCTGTAGCTCAGAAACAGGGTTTATCATATGTGTTAAACACCACCACTAGTTCTGGTGATATGATTATTTTATATGCATCGGAAGACTTCAGAGCTAAGTTTGATATAACTCAGTCGGTGATGGAAGAACTTGGTATGTTTAACTAACTCTGAGTAAAACAGCAAAAGCACATCCTGAGAACTGATTAGCTTTTTTGTAACTGCTTGACGTCAAACTCAAGTGAACGTAAGTGAGAAAATTTTTAAAACGCTGGGTATGCAGTTAATGTACCCGGCGTTTTCTATTTTTAATGTAGTCTTCGAAAATAAACCCACCTAAATTGTCCAAGCTAGAAAAATAAGCTTTCCCTTTATTAGCTTCGGTCATTTCACGTACAAAATGCTGTAAATAAGGGTCTGAGGCTATCATGAAGGTTGTTATGGTGATTTTCTCTCTTCTACATTTAACTGCTTCATCTAATACCTTATTGACAATTTTCCTATCCAATCCAAAGCTGTTTTTGTAGAGTTTACCATTCTCAAACATACAAGAAGGCTTCCCATCTGTGATCATGAATATTTGTTTGTTTGCAAACTTTTTGCGCTGCAGTATATGACGAGCTACTTCTAAACCCTGTTTGGTGTTGGTGTGATAAGGCCCGACTTTCAAGTAGGGTAGGTCTTTTACTGAAATATGCCATGCCTCATTGCCAAAAGCCACAATGTCTAAGGTATCTTTTGAGTAGCTACGCATGATTAATTCAGACAAAGCCATAGCAACTTTTTTTGCCGGTGTAATTCGGTCCTCACCGTATAGAATCATAGAATGGCTTAAGTCAATTAAGAGTACAGTGGAAACTTGTGTATGATAATCTGTTTCATATACCTGCAGGTCATCCTCCGACAAATTCAATGCATCAATGCTACTATGCTTTAGCATATTAATCATTGTGCCCGTTGTATCTAAATTGACGAGTTCTTCATGACCATTCCAAGGTCTTGTTTCTGACTGTCGTTCTACGCCAGTCCCATTAAAATTAGTTTTGTGATCGCCCTGTCCTCCCTTTCGCAAGCTGCTAAATATTTCATTTAAAGAGCGATCTCGCAGGCTTTTTTCAGTTTTTGGAGTAATGACCATGGCATTGGTGTCATCATCCTGATCGATATATCCCTTGTCAATTAAATCTTGGATAAAATCAGCCAGGCTATAATTTTCCTCAAAACTGTCCGTTATTTCATACTCCTTATCTAAATTGGTTAGCCATTTAAGTGATTGTGATACATCACCACTGGCAATGGTCAAAAGTTGTTGGAATAAATCCAGTAAGGTCTCAAATGGGTTCTTACCCGACACAGGTTTTACTTGTTTCCAATGAGTATATTTGTATTTCATAATAAGATAACCATTTATGAATTCTAACTCGTTCCTCATATTGTTAATTAAACCAATATTTCTATCTCAACATCCAATCTAATTGCCCATATGAGTAGACTAGAAATCGAACGTACATTATGGCAAGAAGGCTTTCGACGGGTTATGGGTCTAGATGAAGTTGGTAGAGGTTGTTTGGCTGGCCCTGTAGTGGCTGCGGGGGTTATTCTTGACCCAAATAACCCTATTGAAGGTATTCAGGATAGTAAGAAATTATCTTTGTCAGAACGTTTGCGTCTATCGAAAGAGATAAAGAAAAAAGCTCTCTACTGGACTATTCAAGAGGGTGATTTAGCTATGATAGATCGGCTTAATATACTTTGGGCGAGTTTAGAAACTATGAATAGCTGTGCTACGTCTACAGGTGCCAATTCCGACTATTTATTGGTTGATGGTAATCGTTATGTGCCAACACTTTTAGCTCATCAATGTATTGTAAAGGGAGATCGTAAAAGTGCCTCTATAGGCGCTGCTTCTATCATTGCCAAAGTTTATCGAGATGAACTTATGGCTAGCTTACACCTAGAGTTTCCAGAGTACGGGTGGGATAATAATGTTGGATATCCGACCAATGCACATAGGCAAGCTTTGAAAAAATATGGCTATACCCCTGTTCACCGAACTAGTTTTAGTTTAGGTACGACGAAGGCCCGATCATTTAAACTGTAGGCTCCTCAATGTATGTAGGAATTTTTTTCAACTGGTTGATTGGTACAATCCCTGCACAGGGTTCTTGAGTGTAAGTCCATCTACTTAGCTGTAGATACTGAACTCCCTTTTATACAAATCCATATTTAAACAAATCGCAAGCATGAGTGTATTTGCAATAAATGCAGAGCCACCGTAACTAATAAAGGGTAGTGGGATCCCTATAACCGGTAATAATGCCGTTGCACTTCCAACATTGATAAAAAAGTGCATAAAATAGACCGCAGCGACACTAAGAGTGACCAATTGTGCAAAGGGATTTTTATGATTAATAGATAATTGCAATAAACGAAGTAAGAAAAGCATAAAAACCACGATGAGTATAGAAGCCCCCAAGAAACCAAATTCTTCTCCTACTACACAAAATATAAAGTCAGTCCACTGTTCTGGTAAAAAACGAAGTTGGGTTTGAGTACCCTCAAGGAATCCTTTCCCTGTCCATCCACCAGAACCAATAGCTGTTTTAGCCTGTATTACATTCCATCCCGCACCTGTTGGATCATAGGATGGATTGGTAAAAGCAATTACTCGAGCAACTTGATGTGGTTGAAGTATTTTTTTTAAGGCTAATTGTACCACGACGACCGTTGCAGAACCCATAATTACCGAAACAATGGTAAGCCATTTTGAGCGTTGTAAAAAAAGAATTCCAGCGGTGATTATCCCCACAGCTATGAACCCATACACCCAGCTAAATACACTCAAATACAGAATAATTGCTGGGCTTACCATTAATAAGGCCACACCGTAGGGTAATCCAGACCAAAACAAAATTACAGGAATCAGGGCCAAAAATATAATGGCAGTACCAAAATCGTTTTGTGCAATTACCAGAAGTGTTGGTACAAAGATAATGAGGAAACTAACTAAGGCGTAGCGTATTTGTTCTGTGGCAATATTTCGCCTAGAGGTTAGAAAGTTCGCTGCGGCTAATATTGTAGTGATTTTCATAAACTCACTAGACTGTAATCCAAACCCACCAAATCGTAACCAACTTTTTGCACCATTAATCTCTTGTCCAAAAAATAACGTGTATACCATCAATAGTAGGGATACTGCGTAGGCTATGTAAGAAAAATTTTTAAAAATAGTGGGATTGAAGAATTGTATACCGAAGAGTAGCCCTAAAGAAATTCCAACAAAAAGTAACTGCTTCCAGAAATTATTTTGAATAAATGTAGGTAAAAACTCAGAAACCGGACCTTGAGTAGCGCTATAGATAGCTATGAGCCCTATAATACTTAAGCCTATCCAAAGTAAGACACTCGTCCAATCTAAATCTTTTTGAATAGAAGCCATGAGTTATTCAGCGGTTTGGTTAGAATTATCTTCTCGTGGTTCCCAGTTCTTTACGTAATTATATACGTAGCTATTATAGGTACCCCGTAAATAATATTCATGTAATAGTCGGGCTATTGGAGCCGCGGAAATGGAGGCAAAACCGGCATTTTCTAAAAAAACAGTTACGACAATTTCAGGGTTTTCGAAAGGTGCAAACGAGGTGAACCAACCATGGGAGTACCCATGTGGATTTTGAGCTGTCCCGGTTTTACCTGCAATGGCTATGGAATCATTCTTTACGTAAAATCTACCACTTCCTTCCTGAACCACACCGCGCATGCCTTTTTTTACCAAATCTAGGTGCTTTTTTTGGACCCATTCTATCTTCGATGGATTTCTTTTATTGGGAAAGTTAGTTGAGTAAGGGGTTTCTAATTGCTCTACAAGGTAAGGGGTAATTCTGTACCCTCCATTGGCTATTGCACTTGTCATCGTGGCTATCTGAAGTGGTGAAACGGACATGACCCCTTGACCAATTCCTAGATTTATTAAATCACCTAGCCCCCATTTTCTAACCCCAAACCAACGGTCCAAAAACGCACTGTCAGGAACGATACCGGTAGTTGCACTGGGTAAATCAATTTCAAGATCTATCCCTAGGCCAAAATCTTTAACTCGCTCACTCCAGATATTCAGTCTACCGGAACTCGCAATATCATCCATCAACCTGTAGAAATAGGTGTTTGATGAAAAAGTGATCGCTTTCTCTAAGTTATAATCTCCTTTTGGGGCAATATCACGATACAATCGTCCTCGTTGGTAACCTCCCGTATTAGGAATATTTGTTGTTGGTGTGATAAGTCCTTCTTCTAAGCCAATTAAGCCCATTAACGGCTTAAAAGTAGAACCAGGTGGTTGCCTACTAGATACAGCCCTATTGAAGAGTGGACGGGTGGAGTCACTGTTTATGTGAGCCCAATAGGTTCTATCGAGACGTCCAGCAAGCCTGTCTACTTGATAATTAGGGGAACTTACCATAGTCAAAATGGCTCCATTATTAGGATTCATGACAATAATTGCCCCTGTTTTGTCAATCATTAAGTCCTCTGCAAATGCCTGTAAGTCAGCATCAATAGTCGTAATTATGTTCGCTCCTGCAATAGGATTCGTACCCTCATTTTCCACCACAAATGAACCTAAAGCCTGTCCGTAGGCATTGACTCGTTTAAATTCTAAGCCGGATTCACCACGAAGCCGTTCCTCATAGACTAATTCAAGACCACTTTTTCCAATTTTATCCCCTAAGAATAACGAAGTATTGTTTTCAAAATCTTTGGTATCAGCCTCACGAAGATATCCAAATATGTGTGAGGCATTTATTTTGTCCGTGTAGGTTCTTTTACTTTCAAGTTGGTGGCCAATACCAGGTAATTGCCATAAGTTTTGCTGGATAACAGCGAATTGAGTGAAATCAATATCCGATAACAAAGGCGAACTTCTATACCAAGAATATCGCCTAGCAGTTTTTACTTGTTCTCGAATTTGCGATACCTCTACATCTAATAGTTTAGCAAGTAGTTTATTATTTGAGGTATCATAGGTTGCAGGATTTACCGTTAATGTAAAAATGGGCTCATTGGAAACTAATAGTTCACCTTTTCTATCATAAACCAGTCCTCGTGCAGATGGGATGATTTCCTGTCGAATAGAATTTCGTTCTCCTTGCATCGAATATTTCTCATATTCTATGACCTGTAAATAAAAAACTCTTCCTAACACCACCAAACATAGAGTAGCAAACAGCACTTGCATTACACGCAGTGAAAGTTGGGTTCTATGTTGATTTCTAATGTCGTTCACGGTCTTAAGACCTAAGCAATTTATGAAGTGTAAAAGATATGATGGTTGTGTATAGTGCGCCTAATAGAAGTACAGTGTAAGGCCATAAACCACTTGCATAGCCGCCGGTTATCAACGACAATAGATAGAATACAGTGTTATGAGTCACTGCTATGGCTAAGGTAACAACCGCGAATTGAGAAGAAAATATCTTGCCTTGATTACGGCTCACCAAATAATTGTGAAATAATAGTACAATAATTGTTTTGCTAAAGAGCATAAGCCCCCAAGAATCGTAAAGTGCATCTTGAAGAATCGCGAGTAACCCATAAATATAGATGGCTTCGATTCTTTTTAGATCTGGTAATGTCCAAACTAAAAAGAGTAGTACTGCATCAAAATGTATCCCCCAAAGAGAAAGATGTTGCAAGAGTATCTGATCTAAAAAAATGATAATTAGACCACCAAGAAGATATTTAGTCCAATCGAAATTCATTCAAATAACTGGTTAAATTCGTTGTTCAATTGGACTAAACTTGTATCGGAAGTAAACAGAACTATGAAGCCTTCAGAAACTTCATTTAGTTTACTAAATGGCTCAATTTTTAATTGTTGTGTATTGGTTCCTTCTTGTGATCGGAAATCGACTACCTGTCCTATAGGAATTCCAGCTGGAAATTCATTGCCTAGCCCGGAAGTCTGAATAACCATCCCTGTATCGATGGTTACTGTTTTAGGAACAAAATCCATGATAAGATAGCTAGGACTCGATATGTCCCACGTAATAATTCCATTTGCTTTGCTGTCTTGTATTTGTGCACTCACTCGAAAGAGGGGATGAGATAGTGGCATAACCTGTGAATAATTGCTCGCTGCTAATATTACTTTACCTATTAGACCATCGGAATTGATAAGTGGCATACCGCGTTGAATACCCTTATTGCTTCCTACATTCACACTCAAACTATTATTTAGTGTATTTAACTGCTTTGTAACAACACGCGTTATCTGTAGTGGATAGTTATAGGATTCTTCCAATCTGAGCAATGATTTGAGCTCTTGATTTTCCTTCTCTATCGATCGAAGTTTGCTTAGTTCGTCTTGTAGAAGAATATTTTGCTGTTGTAGATAAGCATTAGTTTTTAACGCATTTCTGTAAACGCGTACATTTGAAACGGGTTCTTCTAGGATGCTAGCGGCGATAACAGTAATAGCCCGTAAGCTATTTAGTCCATCCTGACTTCGAGTAAAAGCAAGAATGAGTGCAAATAGCAGAACAATGAACGTGTGAAAGTAATGAGAGATACCATCCGTGTCGAACTGTAAAAATCTCATTGAAGAACATATTTAAGAGATGACGGGTCTATAATAATCCAAGTTTTCTAGTATTAAGCCAGTACCTCTTACTACAGCGGTTAATGGATCCTCGGCTATATGCACGGGTAAGTCAGTAGTCTCCATAATCAGTTTGTCCAGATTTTTCAATAAAGCACCACCACCCGTAAGCATGATACCACGATCCAAAATATCAGCAGATAATTCAGGAGGAGTTTGTTCAAGCGATTTGGTAACAGCCTCCACGATAGTGTTAATGGATTCGGCCATTGCCTCTCTAGCATCTTTAGATGTGATATGGCGTGTTCTAGGAACTCCATTTACTAAATCACGTCCTTTAGTAATCATTTCAAGTTCCTCATCAAGGGGCGCAGCAGAACCTATTTCGCATTTAATTTTTTCTGCGGTTCTTTCACCAATAAGTAAATTATGATTTCTACGAAAATAATTGATCATGTCATCATTAAGTTCATCACCACCTAATCGAACCGATTGGGCATACACTATTCCAGATAGGGAAATGACTGCAATCTCTGTAGTACCACCACCAATATCCACAATCATATTACCAACGGGTTCATGAACATCAAGGCCAATTCCAATAGCAGCAGCCATGGGCTCATCAACCAGATAGACTTCTTTTGCACCTGCATGTTCAGCACTGTCGCGTACGGCACGTCGTTCTACTTCAGTTATTCCGCTAGGAACACAGATAACCATTTGACGGGTCGATGAAAACCACTTCACTTTTACCTTTTTAATCATGCCTCGAATCATATGCTCAGCTACTTCAAAGTCCGCAATTACTCCATCTCTAAGCGGTCGTATTGTCCTGATCTTTTTATGAGTTCGCTCGTGCATTAAGCGGGCCTCGTGACCTGTCGCTACAGGGATGTCTTGTTGATTAAGGGCAACAATACTAGGTTCATTTAAGACAATGCCTTCATTGCGCGAATAGATGAGTGTATTCGCAGTGCCTAGGTCAATAGCTATATCGGTATATAAAAAATCAAAAAAGCCTTTTTTTCCTTGTTTGGTCTTGTTTTGAGCTTTTTTATCAGTAACTGGTTTGTTCATTATAGTCGCAAAAAATGTAGATGTTCACTAATTACAGAATATGATGTATTTTGGGCAATATTGAAACTCTTTTCTGTTAATATGGCCATTTATTTTAATGTCTAAAATGTCGGGAAAAGGTGAATACCATGGCTAGTCCAAGTTCATTAGCTCTGTCTATCACTTCTTGATCTCGTACACTACCACCTGGCTGTATTACTGAAGTAGCACCAGCATGTGCCGCTGCCTCGACTCCGTCAGAAAAAGGGAAGAAGGCATCCGATGCTATCGCCGATCCTACTAGACTAAGCTGCTCTTTTGCAGCTTTTGAAACAGCTATTTCAGAAGAGTCTACCCGTGAGGTTTGGCCCGAACCTATTCCAAGAGTTTGCTCATCTTTTGCAAATACAATGGCATTGGATTTTACATGTCGTACAATTTTCCATGCAAATAACATATCCTGCAATTCTTTCTGACTAGGTTGTCTTTTTGTGACCACTTTGAATGATGCCTCATCAATGGCTTTGTTGTCTTGGTTTTGGACCAATGTACCACCAAATATGGATCGGAATTGTTTTTGAGAGGAGATACCCTGTTTGGTTAACAATCGAATTAACCGCCGATTTTTCTTTTGAGTCAATAAGGATAAGGCCTGGTCTGAATATCCGGGTGCAATAATTATCTCAGTGAAAATAGAATCGATGGCTGTTGCTGTATCTAGATCTAAGAGAGTGTTGCAAAGTACTATCCCACCAAAAGGGGAAACTTTGTCGGTAGAAAAAGCTTTCAAGTAAGCCTCTTTTAAAGTGGGGCCACTTGCTACTCCACATGGTATGGTGTGTTTAAAAATGGCACAGGTTGGATCCGTATCATGGAAATCGTGGTATAATCGTAACGCTGAATCTATATCTAAATAGTTGTTATAACTGAGTTCTTTTCCGTGAAAACAATCGATGAATTTGTCGGGTTCTCCATAAATAGCTGCCGCTTGATGAGGATTTTCGCCATATCGTAGGCTATTATGTAGTGGCTCATTTACATTAAAATGAGTTGGGTCTGTTTTATGTACCTCATTTGAGTGTGTGACATGACCCTCTATGGATTCATTAGTTTCGGCATAAAGGATGGCATCAAAATAATTTAAAATAGATTGTTCGTACTCATAGGTATGGTTGAAGGCCTGTTTTGCTAAACGTAGTCTGGTATGATATGAAATCTTAGAATCTGAGTTGAATTCGGATAAAAAGGTAGCATACTGTGTTGGACTACTTAAAATAGTAACGTGAGCAAAGTTCTTCGCTGCAGCTCGCACCATGGTAGGACCCCCTATATCAATGTATTCTGTAGCTTCCTCCATCGTTACATCGCTTTTTGATACAACGCTGGAAAATGGATATAGATTCACAACTACTAGCTCGATCGGTTCAATTTGAAGTTGTTTTAATTCGGTATTGTCAGGCTCATAGGAGGTCCGAGCTAGAATGCCTCCATGTATCATGGGATGAAGTGTTTTGACTCGCCCATCAAGACATTCAGGAAATCCAGTCAAACTGGCTACTTCAGTTACCGGAATGCCAGCGTTTTGTAATGTTTTATAGGTGCCACCGGTAGATAAAAGGGTAACATTAGCAGCATGAAGAGACTTTGCCAATGGCAGTATATCCGTTTTGTCGGAAACCGACAACAATGCTCGTTTAATGGTAAGAGGGGTTTTTGGTAGTTGCTCTAATGGTTTAAGGGACATAACTAATAAATAATGGTGTGATCAGTGAGTCAAGTTATTTTGTAATGTATCTAGTGGGAATCCTATTCAGTAGTATTATTCAATTGTTTTAAATAGGATGCGATCGTTTTTGGATACAATTGATGTTCAAGCTTTAACACTCGCTTAGCAAGTTGCTCTGCAGATTCTGATGGGTCAACCACTAAACGCTCTTGAGCTAGTATAGGGCCTTGGTCATATTCTGCTGATACAATATGGATGGTGCAACCCGTGTGGGTTTCTTTATTTTCTAGTACACTCTTATGAACATGTAAGCCATAAAAACCATGTCCACCAAATTTTGGAAGTAAAGAAGGGTGTATATTGAGAATTCTATTGGGATATGCCTGGATGAGATTTGTCGGAATTTTTCTTAGGTAGCCTGCGCATATTATCAAACGCGGATTCCATTGTATACATTGATTTAAAAGGGCTGATTCGTACGTCTTAATGTTTGTGAATTGGGCTGAAGATAGTACACAGTGGGGAATTCCGTATTGCCGTGCAATCTCTATAGCCCCAATTTCAGCTTTGTTCGTGATTAACCCGACAATTTTAGCGTCTAGATGGCCGTTTGTAATGTGATTAATAATTGACAGGAAGTTGGAACCTGATCCTGAGGCAAAAATTACCAGTTCATTCAAGGGTGTTCACGTAGATTTTTGGTTTCTATAATATACTCAAAATTGTTTCGATTGGTCTAGTCGAAATATCTGATAATTATTAAAACTCCAAATAATCTGTTTGATCGTAATACGAATAGTAGTAGCTAAGGGAATGGCTATGAGCATGCCTAAAATCCCAGCCGTTTCGGCCCCAATTAAAATAATAAACAATATGGCTACAGGGTGCATATCAGCTGATTTGGAAAACAAATAGGGCTGAAGAATTAAATTATCAATCATCTGAACTATAAAAATAGCCACCATACAATACAGAACTAAACTGAAATCCCCGGTCTCTACAATTGAAATAATAATCGAAAGAACATAGCCAATAATAGGCCCAAAGTAGGGGATGGTGTTAGCTATACCAACAGAGATTCCAACTGAAAGAGAGTTTTCTAGCCCCGCAATACTTAAGGTTGTCCAAGATAACAGAGTGACTAAGGTACTCTGCACTAAAACACTTCTAAAGTACAGACCTAATCGCTTTTCAACTAAGTCCAATATAGTCAGTGTGGTTTCGAAATATTTGTTTGGGATAATTTGTAACACATCTCTTCGAATTTTACTGCCATCCTTAAGAAAGAAAAAAGCGGCAAATGGGACTACAAGTACGGCAGAGAATATATTGGTAAATACACCAACGGCATCACTCAGTACAGTCGAAAGTTTCCCAAGATCAAAAAGCTCCTCGCTAATCTTAGTAATGTTATCTCTTAGAAAGCCTTCTGGTATAAAACTATATTCTTGTACTAATCGTGTTTCGATTCGAGCGGCTATTAGCTCGATAGTTTCGATATTTAAGTTGTTCGTTAATTCCAGCATTTCTTCAACAAAAATTGGAACAACATTCGTAGAAAAGAACACAATTGCCATCACTATAACCGATAGTGTTAAGGTTACGCCAATAGTTCTTTTTACCCCCATGCGTTGTAATCTATTAACGGTTGGGTCAAGTACATAGCTAAGTATCATAGCTAGTATTAAGAAGGCGACCAAGGTAATGTAATTATACATTATGACTATGATCACGCCTATAGTAAGTACGGCTAGTAATGTTCGAACAACACGTTCTAGTGTGATGTTTTTCATGAACTGCTGTTTAGGACTTTTTTAATCAGTTTCGACTAACGATAATAGTTTATTCATCTCACTCCAAATTAAAGTTGATGAATAGCCTTTACGAGCTAAATAATCATACACTTTCTTCTTTCGTTTCGCTGTATCTGAACGTATAAACTTAGCCCTATTTTTAAGGACTAAACGGTACATTTGTTCT
>NTKP01000034.1 GCA_002457365.1 Rhodothermaeota bacterium MED-G12 | reverse complement strand
CCATCCCGAACACGGCCGTTAAGCCCTGTAGCGCCGATGGTACTGCATTGCGGTAGAGTAGGTCGCCGCCTCCTCCTTTTATAAGCCTCTCCGAGCTCCGCTCTGAGAGGCTTTTTTTATGACTACCTTCATGGAAAATAAATCGTATATTTAGAGACTAATCGGCTCTAAAATCAAGATACGAGCAGCAATATAACTTGCGGAAAACAACCAACTAGGAATAGTATATGATCGATTTCGATTCATTTTTATCAGAGTACAAGAATAAATTAGCTCATATTTTCAAAAAGGAAAATGAGACCAATGGTGATGCATTGGAACGAGGTATATCACAGGATAATTTAACTGAAATACTTAAATCTACACCTTTAGCGTCATTTATTCCTTCAGAGCATGGTGGATTTGGTGGGCATACAGCAGAAGCCTTAAGCATGTTAGAAGCCAGTTCCTATGAATCATTACCGCTGTCTCTTATGATGGGTATTAATGGTGCCTTATTTTTGCAACCAATAGCTAATTATGGTACTGAGGAGGCCAAGAACGATGTCTTCGGTAGAGTTATTAATAAAGGTAAGATGGGTGGTCTTATGATCACCGAACCAGATTACGGTTCAGAGGCACTCAAAATGCAAACGAGTGTGGAGTATAATGCATCCAATCAACACTATTCAGTTAAAGGCACTAAGCATTGGGCCGGTCTAACTGGAATGGCAGATTATTGGATCATGACTGCTCGTGAGAAAAATTCACAAGGTGAACTTGGACGAGATGTATCCTTTTTTGTACATGATTCCAGAAATGGTGGTATTGAAGTAAAAGAATACTACAATAATCTTGGGTTATATATGCTTCCTTATGGTAGAAATAAGGTTGACATAAATGTACCCGCATCTCATAAACTAACTCCAAAAGGTACAGGTATTACCTTAATGTTAGATCTGTTGCACAGAAGTAGGTTACAATTCCCTGGTATGGGTATGGGTTTCCTTAGAAGAATGATGGACGAGGCTGTTCAACATTGTAGAGAACGCCTAGTTGGTGGGGTGAGTTTATTAAATTATGATCAGGTTCGTTCAAGAGTATCCCAAATCCAATCCTATTTTACGGTATGCTCGGCAATGTGTAATTTTACAGCTACCAATGTGCCTCTCACAAAAAATACTGCTAAAATGGATGTAGAGGCTAATGCAATCAAGTCGGTTTTAACTGACTATATGCAAAAGGCTTCACAATCTCTTTTACAATTAACCGGTGCTAAAGGGTATAGATTAGATCACATTGCTGGTAGAAGTACAGTCGATAGCCGACCTTTTCAAATCTTCGAAGGATCCAACGATATTTTGTATCAACAGATAAGTGAGTCTATAATGAAGGCGATGCGAAAGGTGAAGAGTACCAATTTATATGATTTCTTAAAAGGATATGATCTAACCATTCAGTCTTCGGACTATTTCAAAGATGTGTTAAATTTTGAGATCGATACCAAGATGTCTCAACGTAAACTGGTTGATTTAGGAAGAGCTTTAGGAAGGATAATTTCAATGGAGTTTACTATCAATTTAGGTCAACAAGGCTTCAATAAAGAGTTAATTGATCATGCTATTACCAATGTTCAAGAAGAGGTTAAGGCTATTATGAGTCAGTTTTCAAATACTAAACTCTCAGATGTTGTCGATGCGTACCATGATAACAGTTCATGGTTTACCTTGCAAAAGCAACTTGCACACTAAGCCGATAACCTTCTTTTTTACTTCATGAAACCCAGCGCTAACACTAGTCAAAATAGTGAGGAAAGAGGTGTTTTAGAGCAGTATATGCTACCCTTTCTTAATGTATCATCACAATTTCCGTTATATCCAGGAAAGAATTCTGCCATTACCGAAGCAGCTCTTCTAGGGTGGACAGAGCAAGAATTAGAACAGGCTAGAGCTAATCTCCAAGAAAATGCTAGGCAAGCTGCTCTAGAACTACTTAAAGAAGATGATATAGTAGATCAACTCGATGCCCTACCATTTGACGGCGAAGAATGTATCGCTATACTGGGTGATTCAATCAGTTTAGATGCTCAAGGTTGGGTGTACATTTTGGGTCATTTACTCGACATTGGAAAAGAACAAATAAATATTCGATGGATTAATGCCAGCCAAGCATACGATACAACTACGGACGCTTTACGCCGTTTAGATCGCGATGTATTAGTACATAATCCAGATTGGGTAATCATTGCGCTTGGTACGTTTGATGCGCAGCGTTTAGCCATCTATCCGGATAGAACCTTAATCCCACTTTCGGAGACATGGGAAAATATTCAAGCTATTCAAGATATTTTGGACCAAACCTTAGAACATCCGCCTTTATGGGTTAGTCCTGCGGCTGTTATTACGGATTTACTTACTGAGCATGCGCTCTACGATTTTAGTATCCAACCAGAAGATTTAACGGCCGTTCAGGATGTGGTAACGGGAAAAATAGGCGGTATTGTTGATCCCAAAGCAGAACGAATGGGTGAAAATGGCCCCCAAGCTTGGCACTATATTCCCGATGGATTACACCACTCTTTGACAGGTCATATGCAAACGGTAAGAGAGGTGATTAAAACTTTAGTCGAGATAGACCAAAAAGGGTTTGCTAATATAATGGACGAAGAAGCTTAAAAGTTCACCGAAAACCGGACGAAATCAATTCCTGGCTGTTGTTTTAACTGCCATAATCCATTATCCTGAACAGGAATTTCATACGTTGCAGGCTGCATAAACGCTAGGGCAGTAGATCGATCAGCCAGTACAAAAGTGTCGAACAGTCCAAAGCCAAAACCAGCGATAGCACCAGTTCCTGCGCCATATTGAAGTCCTTGTACTAGCGGTTCATTAGCCACAAGCATGACAGAAGTTGCAACAACCGCACCTGCTGCCGCTCCATAAAAGGTATCCAATAGTACAATGATGGTAGAGTTGTTTCCATCGTTGAATATCCCTGAAACAACGGTAGGATTACCTCCCGTTTTGAGTAAATCGTACGCGCCTACGCCAAGGCCGTATAATGTCCCCAATCCCAGCCCCACCTGTAGCGGATAAAAATCGGTATCATTCGTCAAAGCCATACTAGCCCCGCCTAGAAGTGTCCCAGTCAGTGCCCCATTTAGTGTGTTTTCACCCAAGGTATTGATGGTTTGGGCGGCCACTTTATTTGGCTGAAAGACCCAGGACAAAACAAGAATAATCGCTGCAGCAATTATCCATATAAACATTTTTTTCAAAACCATAATGTAATTGTAACTATTAAAATGAGCGTAGATGCACATAAAGAAGTAGCACATTAAACCTGTGCAACATTACTATGTGAAGATAATACAAAATTTCAGGCAGGATTTTGCATGGCAACCTGAAGGATTTTACCATTGAATAACCGGTGACCCTTCAAGCAAAAGTCAGCAACATATCCACCCATCTCAGCTGGTTGAACTGGGGCTTCCAGCCCGGGGAAAGCTTCATCCAACATTTCGGTCTGCACGGCCCCCAAGGCCAATGCGTTTACCGCTATTCCTCTATCAACCCATTCGGTGCTTAAACTTTCGGTGAAAATACTAACCGCCCCCTTAGCAGCACTGTATAAACTGAGCCCAGGAAATTTAGAACTACCCTGCACTCCTCCCATGCTGGTTATGTGCACCACATGACTTCCGGGCCCCATCAATGATTCAAGGGCACGCGTGCATCGAAAAACCATAAATACGTTAACCTCGAACTGCATGACCCAGTCATCTTCGGTTGTTTCAGAAAATGGTTTATTAATGAGGAGTCCAGCATTGTGGATAAGCCCATCGAGTTGTTCATTCTCCGATAAAACCCCTGAAACGGCTTGGGAAACGAGCGCGAGATCTGTGTCCGTGGTGTACCAGTGTAGTTCACCCGGCTGATCAGCGGAAAAAGTAGCTAATTCAGCGTGTAGATTCTGCCTGCTTAGTCCAAAGACCCGGTGTCCGGAGGAGAGTAAATACTTTACCGTTGCTAAACCAATTCCTCGGCTGGCCCCAGTAACGACGATATTTTTTTTGTAGTCAGAATCATTCATGCCAGTAAAATACAACTTCTTATGGTGCTAGTAAAAGAAAAGCTAGGCTATTATCTTAGGTATAGGTATTTAACTGAAAACCTAATTATATGTCATTCGAGCGCGATATTTTGGAACGAATCCCACCCCACATTCGAGGGCTGAAAGGCTATGTTCCAGGGA
This sequence comes from Rhodothermaeota bacterium MED-G12, assembly GCA_002457365.1. Taxonomy (GTDB): domain Bacteria; phylum Bacteroidota; class Rhodothermia; order Balneolales; family Balneolaceae; genus UBA1275. The sequence goes on along the minus strand of NTKP01000034.1, from coordinate 13,907 downwards.
AAACTATAGAAGAAGTGGTAGCGACCTATCAACCGGATAGAATTTCGAAGCTTGCTTCCAATGAAAACAGATGGGGCTTTGCGCCGGGTGTTTCTGAAGCAGTAGGCAGGGCCATGCAAGTCGCCAATAATTACCCTTCAGCACTGGCCAACACTTTACGGGCTAGTTTGTCGACCAAACTATCCTGTACGCAGGAACAGTTGGTTATTGGGGCTGGCTCAGAGAGTTTGTTAGGTCTACTTTGCCGTACATTTTTTGGACCTGAAGACGAAATTGTAACGGCATCGGCCACTTTTGTTGGGCTTAATATTCAAGCTCATATCCATCAAATACCCGTCATCCAGGTCCCACTTACCCCTGATTATCGCTTCGATGTTGGGGCTATCGCAGCCAGTGTGAATGAACGAACCCGAGCGGTGTACATTGCCAATCCAAATAACCCTACCGGGACTATTATTACCAAGCAGGAATTGGCAATGCTCATGAGCTCGTTGCCCGAACAGGTGATGTTGATTCTCGACGAAGCCTATGTTGAATTTGCGCGCGAAAATCCGCTATACCCCGATTCCCTGCCCATTATTACCCAGGCGAACACCTCGATACACCCGAACACACTCATTTTGCGCACCTTTTCGAAGGCGTACGGGCTAGCTTCCTTTCGAGTGGGCTATGCACTTGGCCCAGCGGAATTAATTCAAGCGCTGTGGAAGACCAAAAATACCTTTGAGCCCTCGGGAATCAGTGAAGCTGCCGCTATTTCCGCGCTCGAAGACGATCATTTTTTAATTAATTCCGTACAGCGAACCCGCGAAGCACGACAAGACTTGGAGGCATTTTTAGCCCATCACCAGATTCCTTATGTTCCATCGTCGGCTAATTTTGTTATGTTATTGGCTCCCGATGAGGCTCAGGCCCTTCGCATAACCGAATCGTTGCTTCATTTGGGGGTAATCGTGCGCCAACTCTCACCTTTCGGCATTTCCAATGGAATTCGCATAACGGTGGGTTTGGAGGAAGAGATGGTTCACCTTAAGCAGGCCTTAGAAAGCTGTTGGCTCCCTGGTTGATGCAAACAAGCTTACATCATCCAGAAGAAAAACAAACCAAGCAAAAGTTATCATCCATAAGTCACTAAATATGAAAGTAAAAGGATTTCCAATCTGGTTAATGGGGCTTGCCATAGTTTTTGTGGGCCAATTAACCGTACAGTCGGCGGTTCAGGCGCAAAGTGTGCACCGCTATGCTATATCATTTGACCAGGCGATGCAGCATCAGGCGAGGATTTCGGTGGAATTTCCCAACATTGACGAGCAGCCACTGCAGGTACGGATGTCTAGGACTTCGCCGGGCCGTTATGCGATTCACAACTTTGCGAAAAATGTGTACGACGTTCAGGCTTACGACGAGCAAGGCAACCAACTACAGATCATCAGGCCAAATCCTCAGCAATGGAACGTCATAGGCCATGACGGATTTGTACGTTTTGAGTACACCTTGTTTGCTAATAGGGGGGATGGTACCTATTCTCAAATTGATGAAACGCACGCTCATTTGAACATACCGGCGACTTTTGTCTATGCGCGAAATTACCCACAGCGGCCTATTGAACTCGCCGTTGAGCTTCCTAAGGATTCGGGATGGAAAGTGGCCACTCAGCTAAAGCAACTTAATCCCACATTATTTTATGCCCCAGATTTTTACTATTTCATGGACAGCCCCATAGAAATAAGCGACTATCATTTACGTGAGCGAATGGTGGATGGGCAACTCATTCAATTGGCGCTTCATACACCCGCTTCGGATCGAGAAGTCAACGATTATTTTGCCAAGGTAATGGCCATAGTTGAGGCTCAAAGAGACGTTTTTGGCGAATTACCCGAGTTTGATTTTGGAAGGTACACCTTTCTGAGTTGTTATATGCCACAGGCCAGTGGGGACGGGATGGAGCATCGGAATTCGACCATTGTGACCAATGCAAAACCCATGGAGGAGCCTCTTGGAAATACGTCGATATCTACTATTTCGCACGAATTTTTTCATGCATGGAGCGTGGAACGGTTGCGTCCTGTTTCCCTTGAACCCTTCGATTTTGAAGAAGCCAATATGAGTGGAGCCTTGTGGTTTGCGGAGGGCTTTACGTCGTATTACACCAATGTAATCCTCGCACGCGCTGGAGTGATAACGCCGGATGAGTATGTGGAAGGTCTTGCTCGAACGCTGAATTATGTAATGCTTTCTCCGGGTAGTCAGTTTTTCAACCCCATCGAGATGAGTTACAGAGCCCCATTTGTGGATGCAGCTACGGCCATAGATCCAGATAACAATGCTAATATTTTTATTTCCTACTATTCCTATGGAAGTCTGTTGGGCTTAGCCTTGGATCTGACTTTGCGCACCGAAACCGAGGCTAACCTGGATGAATATATGCGGACTTTGTGGCAGCAGTATGGGAGTAATGAGCAACCATATACCATAAAAGATCTGAAATCTACACTGGCTATACTTGCTGGTGATTCGTTGGCTCGGGCATTTTTTGCGCGGCATATCTATAGCAGCGAGATGCCGGATATGCAGCAATTGCTCGGCCGTGTAGGTGTGGAACTAAGCTTAGAAAAAGAGAATGAGCCTTATCTTGGACCGTCAACTCGGTGGAGTGAAGCGGATAGAGTCTATGAAATTAGCTCGGCCCCGCAGATGGGTAGTCCCGCTTATGAAGCTGGCCTGCGTCTTGGAGATCGCATTATGTCGGTGGATGGGCTGCGTGTGGAATCTAACCGAAGCCCAGCATCCATTATTCAGGGCAAACGGGTAGGGCAACAGGTGGAAATCACATTTACCCGATGGGGTATGACAAAACGTGTCAGTGTTCAATTGAAGGCAAACCCAAGAATGAAGACCGAGCGAGTTCGGAGGTTATCTAGAGCAGAGGCGGTCGCATTTGGAGAATGGATCCCTGTAAGGCAATAACACAATAGGGAAATAAGGCAATAACACAAAAAGGCAATAACATAATAGCGCAATAAGGCAAACAGTACAACGAAATCAATCAATCATGAAGGTAACATCACAAGCTTCAAAAACAGCTTCAAAAAAAGCTTCAGCAGCAACATCAACCAGAAAGTATGACAGCTATAAACCGCTTATCATTGCGGTCTATGCCTTGATGTTCGGGGTCATTGGAATGCTGCTGCCGGCTCAGAGCTTTGGGCAAACCGGGGATCAGGTGTCGGAATCGGCTATTTTGTCGATGAAGGAGCGGGCCAAGGTGATTGACGATGTGCTGGCCGATCGGATGGAAACCGTACTACCGGATATTATGCGGCGGGAAGGGCTGGATATGTGGATCATTATTTCGCGGGAATACAACGAGGACCCGGTGATCGAGACCATGTTGCCTGCGACGTGGTTGGCGGCGAGGCGAAGAACCATTTTGGTGATCTATGATCGAGGGCCTGAGCAGGGTTTGGAGACTTTGGCGGTGGCGCGGTACGATGTGGGTGAGGTGTTCAAAAAGGCTTGGGACAAGGAATTGGAGCCTGATCAGTGGAAGCGGGTGCGCGAAATCGTCGAAGAGCGTGATCCGGAGCGAATAGGAATTAATCGCTCGGAACATTGGGGCTTGGCAGATGGAATAGTGGCGACGGATTACGAGCATTTACTAGAAAATTTGGGCGAAAAATATGCCTCTCGAGTAGTGTCGGCGGAAAAAGTGGCCGTGGAATGGTTAGAAACTCGATCGTCGAAAGAGCGTGATCTCTATCCTCATATTGTGCGCATTGCCCATGGCATTCTTGAGGAGGCCTTCTCTGAGCGGGTGATTCACCCGGGGATCACCAGCACCGAAGATGTGATTTGGTGGCTGCGAGAGCGGGTTCGGGATCTGAATCTCATCACTTGGTTTCATCCGAGCGTATCGATTCAGCGGGCCGACCCTGAATCGTTTGATCACCTGCGCACCTTCGATTCTCGCCCCTCAGAAGACATTATTATGCCCGGTGATTTGCTACATGTGGACTTTGGCATTACCTATCTTCGCCTAAATACTGACACTCAACAGCATTTTTATGTGCTAAAACCAGGCGAAACCGAAGTTCCTGCCTATCTGGTTGATGCATTTGACCGCGGAAATAGACTACAGGATATTTTCACCAACAATTTTGTAGAAGGACGTACCGGGAACGAGGTGCTAGCCATGTCCCGAGCTCAGGCGATAGAGGAAGGGATTAAACCATCCATCTATACCCATCCGATTGGTTATCATGGACACGCCGCGGGAACAACCTTGGGTATGTGGGATTCGCAGGGAGGAGTACCGGGGACTGGGGACCACCCTTTACATCTAAATACGGCGTATTCCATTGAATTGAATGCGGCCAGCTATATTGAAGAATGGGGCAAAGAGATTCGAATCATGTTAGAGGAAGATGCCTATTTCGATGAGCGTGGGGTGTGGTATTTGGACGGTCGTCAGAAGTCGATTTTAACCATTCCACGGGTGGCGGCGACGCAGTAGGGGTGGGTGATGTACGGTATTTTTCGTTACAAATACTCGATTCTTACCAATTCTTTATGGTCACAAATTCTCTGAAATTATTCCTATTCACAACGCGGCTTTTAGCATCATAAGAATTCATAAATGTTTTTGGGAAACGTACTTCTTGCGTGCCCCATTTAAACTCAAAGCCTGTTAATTCTCCATTGCATTCTTCGATCAAATCGATTTCTTGTTGTTGTTTGGTGCGCCAAAAATACATCTTTGTTAACGTGTTTTTGTATACGTGCTGCTTCCTTCGTTCTGCAACCAAAAAATTCTCCCATAAGGCACCTTTATCGGCACGTAAATCTAGTTGATTGAAATTGCTAATAAGCATATTTCGTATGCCGTTATCGTAGAAATAAATTTTCCGGCTCTTTTTTATTTCATTTCGAATATTTCGGCTAAAGCTACCTAGTCTGAATACAACATATCCCTTTTCTAGAATCTCTATGTATTTTTGAATCGTTAGTTTATTAATACCAATGAGTTGTGAAAGCTCATTATAATTTACTTCGCTACCTATTTGCAGCGCTAAAGCCTGAACTAATTTTTCCAATACTTCAGGCTTTCTTATATCCGAAAAAGCTAGAATATCTCTATATATATAGCTGTTAGTGAGATTTTTTAGAACGTCGATTTCATTTCCAGGATCATTAATAACCTCAGGATAACATCCATAAAGTAGCCTGTTTTCTATTTGTTGCTCTGATTTAACAAGCCCTATTGAATGCTCATATTCATCCCAGGAGATAGGAAATAATTCATATTCCCATTTTCTACCCGTTAGGGGCTCATTGAGTTCATTCCCCAAATCAAAAGACGAAGAACCACTGACCAATAATTGAACATCTTTAAATTGATCCGTAATAATTTTTAGGGTCATGCCTATGCCTGGAATTCTTTGTGCTTCATCCAAGAATATATAGCGGTAGTTGCCTATAATACCTCGAATTTGTTCGGTTGTTGGGTTCTGAAATAGGCTTCTTGTGGCTGGATCATCAGCATCAAGAAATAGGTATTCTTTTTTTTTAAGAATTTCTTTTACTAATGTAGTTTTTCCTACCTGCCGAGCACCAACGATAACAATAGCTTTGCCTCGGTCAATTTTTTCTTTGATGGTATGTTCAAGAGTTCTAAGGATCATATGCATAAAAAGATACCATTTAATATCGTAATGACCAATAGTTATGCTTTTTAGTCATTATAATGACGAATAGTTATGCTTTTTGGTTATTGGCTTAGTTTTCAGCACTGATTTAGCCATCAACAACCAAGCTTAAACCCAATCTTTACGAATCAAGCCATCAACAACCAAACTTAAACCCGATCCTCCAGAATCAAGCGGCTAACCAAACGGGCGAAATCTTCTTTGCGCGCATTGGCCGCTTCCTTCACCTCGTCGTGGTTTAAGGCCTGCCCTGTAATCCCAGCTGCGGCATTGGTGATGAGTGACACTCCCACTGCGGGCAGACCCAAGCGAGCGGCTTCCATCAACTCCGCGGCCGTACTCATTCCAACGGCGTCACCGCCCATAGCCCGGTACGCATGAATTTCGGCTTTGGTTTCGTAGTTGGGTCCAAATACATACAGGTAATTCCCGCGGTGAACGGATAAACCCAATTCAGTGGCTACAGAAAAAGCCAGATCGGCATAATTTTTCATATTCCAGTGCCATCTTGTTGATTGTTGCATCATACGGCGATGTGGGCGAATAATATGATCAATGACCATGAGGTCACCCACCTTATACGACAAATTAATTCCGCCGGCGGCATTGGATATTAACAGCTTGCTCGCTCCCAGCGCATGGGTCAAGCGCACGGGAATCACTGTTTCGTCAATTCCGTACCCTTCATAAAAATGAAAACGGCCCGAAAAGGCCATGATCGTATGTCCTTGAAGTTCGCCAAAAATGAGCGCCCCGGAATGCCCTTCAACCGTGGACTGTGGGAAGGAAGGGATTTCAGAATAGGGGATGGAATGGCTTAGCTCAAGTGCTTCGGTGTATTCTCCGAGCCCAGAGCCTAAAATGACGGCGGCATGAATCTGCTTTGGACAGCCTTGTGACCGTAAATAGTCGAGAATTTCACCCATTTTTTTAGTCAAATTTTCAGCATAATCGCTACCCATTTCAGCACCCATTTCAGCACCCAAATCTCCACGAAAATCGCTATCCAACCCACGACCCAAACCATTACCCAACCCACCACTCATGGTCGCCCTCCACTCACCGGTTCGGTCACATATCCGCGCCGGGCATCATGATCCACAATCCGAAACATCGAGCATTCCTCATCATGATAGGCCAAAATTGTCGCCCCAACCTCATAGGCTTCGCGGGCCAATCGAATTCGCTGGCGCTTACTTTGTTCAGGGTCGTAATCGTATTTGGCTGCGAATATCCGGTTTACCTGTCCCCGTGTGGCGATAACGTCCCCTGCCATCAGAAGGTTTACATCCTCATCCTTATACCAGATAGCTTGATGATACTGAGTATGGCCACCAATATGCTCGACCCGAATTTCTGGGTAGGGTTGATCCTCCGCTTCCAAAAAGTGCAGGTTAGCCCGGGCATCTAGAAAAGCCACAAACTCGGTTTTTTCGGCGTCGTAGAATTCTTCTTTGGCCATCACCCGGGCCCAGTCATCTTTGCTGACCCACAACTTGGCCTCGGGGAAACTGAGTTCCCAGAATCCCGAATTCTGATGCGCCAACCCACCCATGTGATCGTAGTGTAAGTGGCTCATAAAAATATCGGTGACCTCATAGTCGTAAATCCCATGGCGTTCTAAGTTCTCAAACAACCGCTCAACCCCAGTATCCTCTCCAAATGAACCAATGCCCGTATCAATAAGGATTACGCGCTTTTCATTGACCACCAAAAAAGGATTCAAGGAAATTTTCAATGCACCTTTGGCGGCATTCCCATCTCTGGGGATGGAAAAAAACTTTTTATCCAATCCTACCGAAAAGGTTCCTTCATACAAAGGCGTGCACCAACTTTTCATGGGAATTAGGGTCTAATCGCTGCTCTTTTTTGAGGAGCGTCGTTTCACGCTTACCGGACTTGCCTCTTCAGGAATATACCGGTCGTAAGCGTTGATTATATCTTTGACCAATTTATGCCGGACCACGTCACCATCATCCAGATAAACAAAATCGATGCCATCTACATCGCTTAAGATACGGGGTATCGAAATGAGTCCCGATTCTTGTTTTCTCGGGAGATCGGTCTGCGTTACGTCCCCGGTGATGATGGCTCGAGAATTAAAACCAATTCGAGTGAGGAACATTTTCATTTGGATGTTGGTGGCATTTTGCGCCTCATCCAAAATCACGAAGGCATTGTTCAAGGTTCGCCCACGCATGTACGCAAGAGGTGCTATCTCGATGATGTTTTTTTGGAGGTTGAGATTCAGTTTTTCCTGATCCAGCATATCCTCTAAAGCATCGTACAGAGGGCGCAAGTAAGGATCGATTTTTTCACGTAAATCTCCCGGTAAAAAGCCTAAGGTCTCGCCCGCTTCTACGGCCGGTCGGGCTAGTATAATTTTCTGAACCTTTCGTTCCTTTAAGGCTTTCACCGCCAAAGCAACCGAGGTATAGGTTTTACCGGTTCCAGCAGGACCAATGGCGAATACAATGTCGTTTTTCGCCGAAGATTTCACCATCTGAACTTGTCCGGGAGTCTTGGCTCGAACGGGTTCTCCACGGTGAGTGTACAAAATCACATCACCCTTGCCAGTAAATGGATCGACGCTTAGGGCTTCTATAGGCTTTCCATTAAGTCGTATAAGGGTTTTTACATCCCCTTCACGTACATCTTTGCCCCGTGTAGCTACTTCGACCATACCTTTTATAATGAGTCGCGCCTGGGCTACCTGAGCATCTGGGCCACTCAGTTTAACCCGTTCGCCTCGGGCGTTGAATCTTGTTTCTGGGAACGCCTGATCGAGTAGGCGCAGGTTCTCATCGTTTAACCCGAAAAGCTGAATGTGGTTTACGCCTTCGGTTGAAATGAGGTGTTCGGAATATGAGCTGGTTTCTTCGTTCATTCACTCCTTAAATTCGAAAGGGTGCTCTGTAGTTCCGTAACTTTTGCGGTAATATTATCCGCGGAAAAAACAGCGTTACCAGCAACTAATACATCGACACCTGCTTCGGCAATCTCAACAATATTCTTAGAATTTACGCCTCCATCAATTTCAATGAGGAAGGAGAGTTCATGTTTCTCGCGTAAAGCAACCAGCTGTTCCACTTTCGTTAAGGTGGCCGGGATGAACTGTTGGCCTCCAAAACCAGGATTCACGCTCATCAAAAGTACCAAATCGACTTCTGCTAACATAGGTTCGATCGCCGAAACTGGAGTGGCTGGGTTAATCACGACCCCGGTCATGGCTCCGTGGGAGCGGATAAGTTGAATAGTCCGGTGTAAATGGACACAGGTTTCTACGTGCACAGAGATGAGATCGGCTCCCGCATCGCAAAAAGCTTCTATGTACTGATCTGGGTTCTTAATCATCAAGTGTACATCCATAAATGCTTCGTCCGAAATTCGGGCAACCGATGCGACCACATTGGGTCCAAAACTAATATTAGGGACAAAGTGGCCATCCATAATGTCGCAGTGGATCCATTGAGCCCCGCCGTCTAGCGTGGCCTGGACTTGGGCACCTAGCTGCGCTTTGTCAGCAGCTAAAATGGAAGGAGCTAATATGGGTAGGTCAAAATTCATATAGGTAAGATCTCACGGGTTAATAGAAATAAATTGCTAGGGAGTACATTCGTGCTGCCGAAGTATTGGGATTCAAAAAAAATTCTTAACAACGTTCAACAAACACTTCAACAACATGACAAAAGACGCACCATTAAAAATCATTGTCGGGTAGGCCATTTTCAACGCCGCTAGAATCGGTAAACACCGCTCCACCTTCACTCTCTTCTACGGCATTAAAGCGCTCAGAAACCACTAAATTTAATGATTCGCCCTCTACAAGTTCGTTCACTTTTGGGCTGAAATCAAGCACGGTATTTGGAATTTGTCCCTCGGTAGGTTGAAACCGTATTTCACCTACTCGAAGCCCTACCTCGCGAAGCTTCAGCTGGGCGTTAGGCAATAAAAGCCCCACAATATCGGGCACTACCACCACTTTATCACCCAGACCATCGCTTACAATCAAGTTTATTACCGCTCCTTTATCCACCGTGCCACCTGCGGGAAGGGACTGTTGGAGCACCACATTTTTAAAACGAGAGCTCTCATAACTTATGGTACCCACTTCGAGACCATAATTCTGCAACTGTACCTGCGCATTTCGAAGCGATAAGTTGGTGACATTAGGAACAACAACGGTAGGGCGTACGGCGGCATTTACCGTTAGATAGACCTTACGATTTGGTTTCACAATGGTATTTGCCCCAGGTGCCTGATCCAGTACATAATTTGCAGGAAAGGCCGCATTGGACCGGCGGTCAGAGATCTCATACCGAAGCCCAAGGGAACTAATGGTGGCCACCGCTTCCTCCAAAGAAACTCTTGTAAGATCGGGAACCGTTACGCCTTGGTTGTATTGGGTGTACCGAGGCATCAACACTTTATCGAAGACCAACAAACCTAGGGCGCCCACGAGAATAACCCCGAGGCTAAGTAGATAAACGTATTTGTTGGTAAGCAGACTACGAATCATATCGATTAAGTGGGGATCAGAATGAGTTAAATAAACAGTTCTTCAGTTCAATCACAAAATACGGCGATTTAGCCACAAATAAATCACTCAGTCTAAAAATGCCAAACCAGGGCCACTGCTCTTTCCGATAGCACCGAGCCTGTTTCCATTTGCAGTCTGGACTGGGCTAGTTTGGCGCTAAAATAAGCATCAAAAGCAGAAATCATGTGATTGACCAGCAGCAGTTTTAACACATTACCCGCATCTCGGTATTGATTGTTGAACTCCTCTGCCCGGTCACGGCCTTCAATAAAACGTTCGCTGAGCATCGTGGCATCCCATGAATATTGGTACACATGATTAGCCCCTTGAGCCAAACGCTGCTCATGAAAGTCCTGCCAGCCCGGCTGAAACTGATAATACTTACTCATGAGCTCGTAATACTGCTGCGAACCAAAATCCTGGAGTACATGCGAAAATTCCGACCTAGTCACGCAAGAGGGAGGCTCCAAAATTCCACACCCTTCCGGGATGTTGAAAATAAATCGCGTGCGAACTTCCACTGCGCGCACCGCTTCTTCCGTAATTTTCCCCCAATCCTGAGTCGTTTCCCCAAAAGCCGGCGTTAATCCCCCCACCATCGCGTCCAAGGCCTCGTAGCCATTCACTAAATTATTGGCTTTGGAATAATCGACCAACCATTGCGCATACGCCACAGGGCTCCAATAGGTGTTACCATAACGCTCATAAGCGGCTTCATTATCCTTGGCCAGCTGCTGCCTCTTCGTATAAAACACCCAGGCCGCGATCTCCGCGGTCGCAAAAATAGCCGTTCGACCCCAGTTTCCCTGCAGTGCCTGACCACTCCCGGGCACCAAGGCCGAAGACCAAAAAGCAAGCCCAGCTGAGGTGCTTCGAGACGCATTGAGCAGGGGTGTCTGTTGCCATTCTGTGGGCGAAGGGCTGGACAGCTGTGCCTGCAAAAAATCTTTAGACCTCAACCTTTCATCGGATTCACGCAGACTCCGCGCGGGCAATAAAGAAGGCCTGGTTGCATGAACCAGTTGGAATTCCTTTTCCAAGCTGCTCGTCAGCTCATTAGATTGGGCTCCCACCCGGGTTGATGTAACCGCAAATAGCCCAAAAAAAATAGCCACAATAAGACTCATGCCAAGCTGCTTGGCGACCCGAAGTCTGGCTCGTGCCGGCGCTATGGTTTGGATGAATGTACGGATCACAATAATTCGAAATCAAAGGTTAAGCCAAAATGAAACAATATTTCACCTCCATAATTGACCCGGTTCCCAGTTGCAGGGGTGACAAAATCGTCTGGAAGCTCCACAGAAAACCGGTCGAAGCCATAGGCTCCACTCACAAAGAACTTGATGGGGAACAAATAATAGGCGGAAGTCGCAATTCGGAGTTCGGCGCCAATACCGCTTTTAAGGCTGGGGCCGCTGTCAATTTTGTCGGGGACCGTCTTTGAATCCCCTATATACCATCCGTTGCCCGTTTCAAAAAAGAGCCGGGCATACATTTTGTCTAAGGTATAAGGACCAATTTGGCTGTTCATTTTCTTGCGGATAGGCACAAACCAGCTAAGAGAAGTCATGGCAGTGGTGCTTCCGCCGATGGCAAAAAATGGGTAGCTTCGCAGGCCTAAGAACCCGCCCACGTAGTCGGTGTAGAAAGAATCTTTCGGGTTGTTGAAATAGCTAAAACCTCGCACGCGCGCTTGAAAAGCTTGTTGCCCAAAGGTTCGAAAACCGTAGCGAAGGTGAAGTTCGGTGGAGTGATTGCGCGAATTTTTGAAAATGGGTACCAGTGAGCCCTCTTTAATTTCATACTCCTCCAATAATTTAGACGGCTGATATTGGTATCGCAGGTACCCTTTGAAGCCTAAGGGAGCAATATCGGAATCGGTGGTGTACTGGTAGTAGTTAAACGTATAGGCGGCCGAGAGGGTTGTACCCTTGAAATATTCAGAGGAGGAACCCGTAATAAATGCTTTAAGCTCACGTGAATAAAAATTGTCCGTGCTAACCCGGTATGGAGAGTAGCCGACTCCAAGTTCTAGGAGGCTAAAACGAGATAATTTTGACCGAAAATATACATCAGCCTGCCAAATTTCATAGCCTATGTCAACGCGAGCGGTATCGGGAAGGCATGAGGTGCATGGGTATTCGGTGATGGACAGACCATCATCTACATTTCGGTGTAAGTTGAAAATTTCCACGGATATCGTAGGAGACCAGCTGCGCTGAATAAAGGGAAGTCCACGATATTCTGCCTGAAAAAAGATATCCCTGTCCAACTCGGTAAGTCGACTCGGCTGAAAAAACTCGCCAATGGTGCCGGCACTTTTGGAGCCTAAACCCACCATAATCCCGCCAAAAATCGACAGTCGATCAATAACATCACGAGAAGCCATATACACCCCCGGCTTCATATCTCGCCATAAGTTCTGCCCGATATCACCGAATTGTCCGGCTTTTAGGAGCTGCCCGTTGCGGCCGTTGCGTTGGGTATAGTTATCGAAGCGAATGAGAGGGAAGAAAGAAGTTTGTGTGTAGGTATCGGTGTAGCGGCGCAGGGACCGTTCATCAGGCTGCCCTATGGTGGGTAGGTCAAAGGAATAAGAACCGGTGTCGGCATAGGCCCAAGCTACTTCTGGCATGGTAGTTAGGTCAGAATCGTCGAAATAGTTTAGAGCGGCAATAGGAGACGGGTTCATTTGGCTTAGTTGGGCCGTCGAAGATGGAACGAGTTCAGTATTAGGTTGCGCAGTATGAGCAGTATGAGCAGTATGTTGTTGCCGGCTCATATCGCGCTCGAGCCACTCAAAGCCGAGCTCATTTTCGGAGACTGAAATGGCGCGAATGGGTCGAGACCGGATCGTATAGCCATTGGCAATGTATTCGGAGTAATAGAGTCGGTTATCGTACTCAACCGGCATGAAAGCACCACCAACTACATCGGTGAGCTGTTCCATTCGGCCTGGAATAGGAAACCCGGTAGAATTCAAGGCCACCCTATAAATATTGAAACGACCGTTTGGAGCGGCGCTGAAATACAGGTAGGAACCAGAGGAATCGACAAAAGGGTCACGGAGATCAACATTAGCAGCTGTTAAGGGGGTGAAGGTGCCCTCCTCAGGGTCCAAGCTAAAGAGTTGACGTTCGCCCAAATAGGCATAAGCTCCGTAGAGTTGTTGACCATTGGGATGCCAAATAGGGCTGAATATCGTTCGGCCGTCTTCGAAGCTGGTCCAATTTTCCCATTCATCCAGTAGTATTTCTGGCTTTTTATCTTCGATTGCATTGGTTACTTGTTCGGTCCAACTTTGAGAATCGGGAAGGGCTGACCAAACAAGATTTTGAGTGCCTTTGGATTGCTGAACGGCCACTAATCCAAGACCCTGTGGATGCCAAGCCGGAGATTCCAGTCGGGCGGACTGGCTTAAACGAATGTCTTTGTTGCTGGCAAGGTCGTGGATAAACAGATCTTTGTAATCCTCGCCATACCGGTTGTGCTTGTTTACGGCATATACGAGCTGTTTACCTGACGGACTCCAATCGAATGAACTGTTGATGAATTTGACTTGGGGTTCTAGTTCGTGCATGTGCGCATGACCGGTAACCGCTGGGCGATAGGCGGGTGCTTGTAGATCCTCCACAATCGGAGTTGAGGAACCTAAATTCCAA